>NZ_FOVQ01000012.1:0-88837 GCF_900115215.1 Pseudobutyrivibrio sp. UC1225
CAATGTCATTAAGTTAACATTGCGGTGGAGGCTAAAATGAAGAAAACAAGATTGAAGTATCGAGCTTCAATCTTGTTTTTTCATTTTTGGGCATAATAATAAGACAGATTATCAATCTGCTTAAATAGCATTTTTAACTTTTCATTTTTTTATGCTACTCTATATAGGAAACCACGAAATACTCTTACTGTAAGGGTTCTATCACGGTGCCTTCCAGGTCTAATAGGAATAGTATTTCTTGCAATTATGGTTTCTAAATTGGGTGATGTTGTTTTTTCGAGGAAAAATAGTCTACACACATGAGCAGCTACTGAAAAGTTGGCTTTGTATGTATATTTTCTTTGCTTTTTATCAATGACTACGTGCGAGGTAATCATTTCTGCAAAGTTGTACATTATGAGATGTGCATAGATTTCCTGTTGGACACACATCACCTTTTTTGAGTGAAAATTCAGCATCCCAATCGTATATTTTAAATCTCTAAATGAAGTTTCTATTCCCCAGCGAGATTCATATAGAACTTTTAATCTTTCAGGGGAATATTCTGTTTTTTCCAGATTTGTAAGTATTGTTTCATAAGAATCTTCGGTAATTTTGAATCTTACAATCCTAAAGTTAAGTTCAAAAAACTTCACCTCATCAGCTTTTTTTAGTTTTAGGGGTAGATAATCAAAAGGCGTTGAATGTGGGATTAATTTGTAGTGATTTCTATCTGTCAGAAATAAATTCTTCATTTCTTTTGTTTGTTTACGTGTAAGCTTTAGATTTATGTCTACATCAAACTCTGGTATATCAGGTAAATCCAAACCATTTTTTATACCAGTAGTTCCATCTTTTATTCGAATTAGGAAAAACCAACCTTTTTCCTGTATATGTGCCATATTGTTATAAGATTCATAGCCTCTATCAGCTATTACTAATGCTCTGTTAATTGAAGAATTATCTACCATTTCCTGTAATGCAGAATGTTCGTTGGTATTCATCTTTCCTTGAATGATAGCATCAGTATACAGATGATTCTCTAGATTGTAGAGAGCGTTTAAATGTAAAAGATTGTATGGCTTTTGTCCATTGGAACCAGGATGAAAAGAACTTTTATCATCTGGATTAGTTGGTATTTGAATATCAGAACCATCTACAGCAAGTACAACTAAATCATCAGTTATATTTATCAACTTTGAAGTAAAATCATTAAAAATACTCTTAAAAGCGTCTGTTTTTATTTTTTGACGTTGCTGAACAAAAGCAGATGCAGATGGTAAAGATTCAACATCCGGAAATAAATCTATTAGCTCATTTGTGATGCTCTTACTTCCCATTCCAATGATAGCTTTGATAATTGTTGAAAATGAAAGTTTTCGGTTTCTTGTAAAGTCTATTTGTGTGTTATTAACATAGCCAGTATAGTTTTCGGTAGTAGATTCAATTGCAGAAAATAAAAGTTTTTTTACATTCTTTGGTTTCATATGCGACCTCCTTGCAATCAAGTTTTTTCCTTAATTACAAGGGCCGCTTTCGCTACCTTAAAAACATCAGTAGCGAAAGCGGCCACATATTTCTCTTGTTATGTCAACATATGTTTATAAAAAAGAAGACCCCTATACCATTTCTGGTATAGAGATCTTAATTGAGTCATCTTAACTTAATGACATTGGGACTTTGGTTCACTGTCTTTTTTACTATAAAAAGATAGGTTTTAAGTAAAATGTGATAATTATATATCTATTCTGTGAAGTTTTCTATTGTGCATTGTGCACAATATGATGCCGTGTTATAATTGTTTATATCTTACAATTATCTACTAGAACGACCTGTAAATGTGTTTCGGTTTAAAGGAAGGTACAACACATGGATAAAAAAGAAGGTATGGTCTCGATAAAGACCAAGTTATTAGGTGTCATTCTTCCAGTGGTAATTCTAATTGTAGTGCTGTTAATTGGCATTTCCTACATTATTTCCAAAAATCTTTTAACACAATACTCTCAGAATTTACTGCGCTCATCAATTGAAAGTCAGGCTAGCGAAATTGAATCTTGGTTAAATGAAAATCTTGCTGCTTTCCAAATCGTTAAGCAGACAATCGAGGGCACACAACCAGATGAGGAACAACTTCAAGGTATGCTGGACCAATATTATGGTTTCGATGATAACTATCCAGACGGTCTCTATATTGGAGAGCAGAATGGTAGGATAATCACAGCTGGGGAATTTGAAGGTAATAAGGGCAGTGTTACAGATTCCATTTGGTACAACGAAGGTCTTACCAGATTAAATATGGGATTTACATCTGCCTATACTAATGCTGCCGGTGAAGCAGTAATTAGTGCATCAGGTATACTCAATGATAAATCAGGTGTCCTAAAGGTACTGTCTGCTGATATGTCTCTTCAGAGAATCAGTATTATTGTTAATAGTTTTGTCCAGATGGATGATGCTCAGACATTCCTTGTTGATGCAAGTAATGGAACAATATTGGCTCATCGTGACAACAGCCTGATTTCTACGAAGATTTCAAGTGCATCTGGAAAGTTTTTACAAGGGGCAGCAGCAAAAATAGCTGATTACGACCTGACACCAGATGAAATTGATAAAAATATCACATATTTCATGGAAGTAGAAGGTACAAACTGGATTTTGGTTTCGTATGTACCATCTGCAGTGGTTTATAAGGATGTTAAGTTGATCAGAACAGCGATGATTATTATTGGTGCAATATCATTGCTGTTACTGGGAATTTTGATTGCCAGAGTGGTTCATATAGTGATTAGCCCTGTTAAGAATTTGACAGAAGCTATTACTGCAATGACAGATGGAGATTTTACTGTATCTGTTGATACAAAAAGTAGAGATGAAATTGGCTTAATGAGCGTTCATGTGGAAAAATTCATTGATTCAATGCGTCAAATGATTTCTTCGATTCATGGAGTTTCTGGTAAGCTACATATGCAGGCGGATAATAGCACGACTGTTTCTGGACAGATGTATGATGCGTCTCGCACGCAAAGTCAATCAATGCAAGAACTTAACAATACTGTTGAGCAACTTTCTGTTTCTGTAAATGAAATTGCAGAAAATGCAACTACACTTGCTATGGTAGTTGCTGAAACAAGAGAAAATGGTGCCAAAGTTGACACGAAGATGAAAGAAACAGTGGAGGTTTCAGAAGAAGGAAAGACAGACATGCAGAATGTAGGCGATGCTATGAAGTCGATTAATGATTCTGTTACCAAACTTCAGGCTGCCATTGATAAGGTGGGAACTGCATCAGGTGAAATTACTAATATTACAAGTGTAATCAGTAATATAGCAGAAGAAACCAACCTATTGTCGTTGAACGCTTCAATAGAGGCCGCTCGTGTTGGCGAAGCAGGAAAGGGATTTGCAGTTGTTGCAACAGAAATTGGGAAATTAGCAAAAAATAGTGCAGAGTCTGTTTCAAGTATTGAAGGTTTGATTTATGAAATAAATGAATTGGTTAAGGATGCTGTAGCCCAGGCTGATAATAGCGTGGACAATATTAATAATAGTAGTGAGCTTGTAGGAGGCGCTCTTAAAACATTTGATGTCATTTTTGCTAATATCGATGAGGTTAATACATTGGTTCAGGAAATGATAGAAAAGGTTGAGAAGGTTGATGAAGTTGCAAGCAGTGTAGCTGCTATCTCAGAGGAACAGGCTGCAAGTTCAGAGGAAATTCTTGCAACATCAGATAACATGGTGGAACAGGCAAATCATATTACTGGAAATAGTGAGACGGTGGCTAGTGATGCAAAAGAATTAACAAGGTCAGCTGAAGAACTTGCCAATCAGGTTGCAATGTTTAAGATTGAGAAGGAGGAGAACTGATATGAAAAGAACACTCCGAATCGTAATGTGTGCCATGCTGGTGGGGATGATGTTGCTATCTGCTTGTGGAAATAGCTCTGTAGGAAGTAGTGGTGGAACAAAAATATATCTTACTATGTATAATGAAGCGAAACCTGGCAGCTTTAGGGGAACGCTGGTTGAGGCGGCACAAGCTAAGGCAAAAGCAGAAGGGGCTAGCATTGAAGTAGGATTTGCTGAGGATTCCATAGAAAAGCAGGTAGAACAAGTGAAAAGTGCTGTTCAACAGGATTATGATGTGATTATATGCGGTCCTGTTTCTGCAGATACAGCTGTAGAGCTGGAGGCGATAGCAGGAGATATTCCTATTATATTTATATGTAACTGCCCTGCTGATAAAAGACTGACAGCTAATAAATATATATATGTTGGTTCTGATGAAAATGTTGCTGGACAATTTCAAGCTGAATATGTACTAGAAAAACTAGGCTCAAAATCAGAATTGAATGTGATGATTATAAAAGGACCTAGAGGCCAGTCTGCTACAGATGGAAGAACAAAAGGAGCAAAGCGGGTATTTGATAAAAGTGGAAAACAAATCAATTATGTGTTTGAAGACTATGCAGATTGGGACAAAGGTAAAGCAAAGGATATGTTTGAAATATTCCTTAGCACAGGAAATGCCTTAGACTGTATACTTTGCAACAATGATACTATGGCCATGGGCATAGTTGAATATTGCAAGGAAAATGGTGTCAATCTTAATAATGTGCCAATAATGGGAGTAAATGCAGCAGGTGATGCATGTGAAGCAATTAAAAACGGTGATATGGCACTTACTGTATATCAGTCTGGTGTTGGACAAGGAGAGGCAGCAGTTGAGGCAGCATTAAAGCTGGCAAATGGAGATAATGTAAAGGATATAGAAGGAGCAACAGAAGATGGTAAATATATCTGGGTTCCTTTCGAAAGAGTTGATTCAAGCAATGTAGATCAATATATTATAGAATAATATTATTACTTAAGAATATTGAGACGGCAACCAATTGCCCAATGTCATTGAGTCATCTTAACTTAATGACATTGCGGTTTCCCGATGCCCTCTTTTATCTCAGGTGACCCCAACACCTGAGATGGGTGAAAATTTAGCTTTATAATCATGGCGACTACATGGTTATTGAATTTCCACGTAGTCAGTGATTACGCCGTCAACACCGAGACGCTGAAGCGACAACATCTGTCCCTTTGTCTCTGGTGCATAAGAATAAACCTTTCCCCCTGCTTCATGAATAGCTCTTACGGTTCTAGGTGTAAGAGTCTTCATGTTAATTCCATAGTACTCAGCTGGGTATTTGGTAGGAAGTGTAGATTTTCCAAAGGATGCCAGTTTCATAATTGGCTGATTTGGATTAATCTCCTTAATTCCTGACAGATAGTCATAATTAAATGATAAAAATACTACCTTGTCCAAAAGTCCGTATTGCTGAACCTTTTCATATACTTGACCTGCGAATGCTGGATCTTCTCCAATATCCTTCAATTCGCAGAATATACGCATATTTGTAGACTGTAACAGATCTAATACCTGATCCAGTGTTGGAATTCGCTCCTTGGCATATTCCTTGTCATACCATGCCCCTGCATCGAGCTCCAAAAGCTCTTCGTAGGTATGGTCTGCAATTGTTGTTTCTCCGCCGTCAACCTTCTCTAACGTATCATCGTGATAGATTACAAGCTCTCCATCTTTTGTCTTTCTTACATCAAACTCTACCGTTTTAGCCCCATGTGCATAAGCTCCCGCAAAAGCACTAAGGGTATTCTCCGGATAGGCTCCCGAGTATCCTCTATGAGCCACTACCTGAACTACAATATCTTCATCAGCATCAGCTGGTAAATAATTGAATTCATTGCAGAATGCAAAAGAACAAAGCAAGGCGACCATGCTGATTGCGACGGTTCTCCCTACTCTAGAAAATAACTTACCCCTCATACGCAAGTCCCCCCTTCTCTAGCTAGTTATATTTTACCATATCGCCGCAATTTCAACTCTAAATTGAGCACAAAAAAATGCCCGAAATCATCGGGCATTTTTTATGCACAATTCAGCTTGTTAGTTACTGGCTTATTATTATAAAACATCCGCAAATTGAGACTGTAATTTCTTGAATACATGTGTGCCTAATATAAACACGAGGGCTGTGAAAACCCAGAAGTAGGCTGTTAGTACTGGACGTGTCCAGAATCCAGTCTGTCCTATGATGCTGTCGCGGTATCCGCTGGTGATGTAGAACATTGGATTAAGCTTGAGCACATAGTTAAGCCAAAGAGGAATTGAACCCTTATGCACCATATAATCAAAGTTCCACATGATTGGGGTAGCCCAAATACCTACCTGAAGGAAGATATTAATGAGCTGAGCCATATCCTTAAAAAATACACAAAGTGCACTGGTGAGATAAATCAATCCAATAACCAGCACCATCATAGCGGCAGAATAATAAATGCACTGGAAAATATACGGTGTGAATCCAAAGCCATAAAGAAAGGCTACCAAAAGTGTGAATAACACGAAAAAGCCATGCACAATCAAAGATGAAACTGCCTTTACGATAGGAAGCACATTAATTGGAAATACAACCTTCTTAACCAGATAATTGTACTCGTGAAGTACCACTGTTCCAGCTGAGAGCACCTCACTGAAATAGAACCAGGATACAATACCAGCTGAAAGCCAAAGTACAAATGGTGCATCAATACCGCCCTTTGTACCCTGAGTGCCCTGACTTAATGCCTTGTCAAAAACAATCCAATACACAAGCACTGTGATGACAGGCTGTACAAAAGCCCATATAACTCCGAGAGTGGAGCCTGCAAACTTCTGTTTAAAATCGTTCTTGGCAAGCTTTGTTATTAACTTTCTGTTTTTGATGATATCATTAATCATACTTGTAAATCATTACCTCTGAATTATTAAATACTAATTTAAGATTTTTGCTAGTTGCTTTATAATTGGGATGCTTCTGCTTTGTAACCACAAGATAATCTACTCCCGCTACCCCGAGGGCTGCATCAGCCTCAAAGAAATCTTCACTGTAAAATTTCTCATTCATCGAAAGCTTTGCTTCTAACTGATCCTCAGCTATATCTGAATAATCGTAGCCTTCCAAATAACACTGTCTCTCAGAAAAAGCGCTGGCATAGAAGTAAATGCTTCTGTAATCCAGCTCCTCTGAAAGCCTGTCTACAGCAATAACAGAATCCTCTGGAGTGTTGTCTCTAAGCCAGAAATAAGCTTCCATGGTATCTGCTGATACTAAATCCGCTCTGTCACCAGCCTCCTGCATATAAACAGCGTTTTGCTTAACATCTGCGTAGCAGAAATATACCACATCTACTGCAAGCAGCAAGGTTCCAATTACAAACCAGGCATGCATCACCTTAAAAATAGGCTCCATACGATGCTCAATCATATATCTTACTGAACAGTAAAACAGTAGTCCTGCTCCAGTAATCACGAAATATCCCTGAGAAAGCCCTGGTACGCTGACAGCAGAAAAACCGATAATTCCCATCAGCACCATACCAATGGCGAACCAGTCGAAAATGTCTCCGATGACACCGTCCTTAATGAGTGCTCTTAATTTCTCTACAGTAAAGGCTACGAACGTAATCACCGTAGGACCCAAAACGCAGATGATAGATAAAATCACCGCAATAACCACCCATGGGAATGCCATGTAATCAAGACCAAGCTTAGTGAAAAGCTGTCCTACTCTGCCTGCCTCAAGAGTACCCTGAGCTGTAACCACCATTGCTCGGTTGTTAGCACCTGAAGGATTAGTTCCAACAGTAACTGTTAAGTATGTAAGCACAAATCCCAAAGTTAAAGTTACATTATATAATAACTTTGGAAGATGGAATTTCCTAGTGATAGCCAATTCTATAACGAACACTGCCCATGTGATACCTACAAGCATAGTAGCTGTGGTGCCCTTAAAGCCTGTGGCTGCCACAGAAAAAATAAACAACAAAATGAGATTTGAAACAGCAAGCTTGTCGTACCAAATCTCTGCCAGCACATCGATTACAAGAATGGTGATGGCAAGAGCAAGTCCCATTGCATTTATGTTGCTGAAAATGTGATTGCCCAGCCATGATACCGGAAGTGTAACACCTGCAAATACAAGTGGTAGCATGCAAGTTCCGGAAATCAAAAGGCCAGAACAATAGAAGAAATATCTGAGAGGCGAAACCTCTTTAAGTCCTCTGATTCTATCGCCAAGTGTAATCAGTGCCATTGTCAGTGGAAAAGCGCAGATTATAGCATTTCCATTGAGGTACAGCTTGAACGCATCCATCCCGAAGATGTGCTTGCACATGGCAAAAATCAATTCATAAAAATAATGATAATAGAATGTAAGTCCTTCAATTCTGATGTCAGTATTTGGGAAAGATCTGCTCAGCGATACGATATTTCCCGTGTGGAACAATGCATCATGGTATACCTGAGTGGTAGCTCCTGACAGAGCAAACAGGTATTTAAACTGGAAATTCAGCATTGAAACCACATATATAAATGCAAAGATAATCACATAAGTCCATCTAAAGCGCTCCAGCGCATTGAATACAGATGGTCTGTCATTTTTGAAGTAAACAAAAATCCCAAAAGCTGATGTCACTGGTCCAGCAAACATTATTATGCCTTTGATACCAGTCAATGACTCAATCAAATATAAAATCGCCAGGTATATAAAACCAATAAAAAAGCTAGCCAAAAGTCTTGTCGAAAACTTGAATCTTCTCTGCAAGAGCTTTGTGCATAAAAGCATTCCCGGAATCTGAATCCAGAACACACAATATAGTAGAAATATGAAAGTTATTGGTAAACTAAAAGTCATCTATCGAAAAACCTCTTAATTATCCTTAAGTTGTCCAAGCTTAAAATGCTTTCGACATAACGCCACGTACGAATCATTTGCTCCAAGCATAACCTGTGGGCCTGAGCGAACTACGCCATTCTCATTGTAGCGGCAATTGCAGGTAGCTTTGCGACCACACCAGCAAACTGTCTTTACCTCATGAATAACATCGGCAATTGCGATGAGTCTCTTAGAACCTGGGAACAACTCATTTTGGAAATCTGCACGAAGTCCATAAGCCACCACTGGAACGTCCATAAAATCAACTATATCTGAAAGATAATCAATCTGCTCAGGTGTAGCAAACTGCACTTCATCCACAATGATGCAATCATACTTCTTAATCTCGTCCTCAGACATTTCAACAAGATCCTCAAGAAAGATGCACTCATTCTCGAGACCGATTCTGGAATGAACAACTCGTTCCCCATCTCTTGTGTCCACCGCAGGCTTCACAAGAAGAGCATTCTGTCCAACCTCCTCATAATTGAAGTGTGTCATAAGCGCATTTGCGGTCTTTGACGAACCCATTGCACCGTAGTAAAAATAAAGCTTTGCCATAAAATTATTTCCCTTTTCCCCTTACATAAATTGACAGAAGGCAACTAAACTACCTTCTGTCTAATTAATTACATATTTTAATCTTTCTTGAACACGCTGTCAAAATAGTTTTCCAGCTCATAACCATTGTGAATAAGCTTCACGTTAGCCTTTCCGTGTTCCTTAACATAATATAGAGCATAATCAGCTGCATTAAGATAATCCCACGCTCTATTCTGTGGCTCAGGAACTCTGTTAACAATTCCCTGGGATACTGAAATCTTATCTAGTCCAAGCTCCTTACCAATGTTGGCAACCATATCTCTTATTCGGTCAGCCACAAGAAGAATCTCGCCATCCTCCATATCATAATAATAGAGAATGAATTCGTCACCGCCATAACGTGCCACGAAAACCTTGTCAAAATCTTCGCTGATTTCTCTAAATCCACGGCCCATTGCCGCAAGAAGCTGATCGCCCTTAGCATGCCCGTAGGTATCATTAACCTGCTTGAAGAAATCCACGTCCATCATCTCTACGCCAAGCTTCTGACCCTTTTCAGATGCCATCATAAATAGCTCGTCGATAACGTTATTGAGCTTCATTCTATTGGCAAGTCCTGTAAGCGAATCAGTCTCTGCCTGCGCAGATAAGAACAGGTTCTTTGTCTTCTGCTGAACAAGCTCTGTCTTGAGACGAAGAGTTGTAGTAAATGACTTCTTATTTGTACGATTCCTAATAGAATCGTATCTATAGTAGTTATAACAGCTCTGAGCTATCTTAACCTTGTCACCAACTGCCTCGTACATCTTGATTTTCCAGCTTTCCAAACGAAGTCGGATATTAATTACCTCATCTTCTGCTGACTTTAAATCAATATGACCAAGAATCTGTTCAAGCTCCATGTACTCTCGCTTTTCTAACAGCAAGAGTACCAACGCTTCAATTTCATCAAAGTAAGGTACTACATCTGAAACGTCATAAAAGGCTTTGATACATTCATCCTTGTACATTTCTGCAATTTCACGCTCTTTTATGGCATCAAAATAATACCATCTGGCTAATGAAGCACCAAAGAAATTACTTTCATCTGGATAATCATTATCAAGTTGATTCATCTCCTCAAGAATTGCCTTTGCCTGCAACAAATCGCCTCTGAAGATATAAAGCATCGTAAGCTTGCCATACTCTTCTACCAAAAGCATATTCTTGAGCTTTTCATCTTCGATGAACTGACAGCACTCAATTGCTCTGTAGTGATACTCAAGAGCTTCATTTCTCGCACCCATTTCCTGACAAAGAGAAGCAAAGTTACCGCAAGCAATTGCTTCCTGGAAATACATACGATGGGCTCTCGCCATATCTATACTATTAATATAATTTTCCTGACTTGTTATGAAATGGCCCTCACTCCGCATTATGATTCCCATTTCATTATAACAACGACAAATCAAACGATATTCATCAGTGTTTACTATTCCTTGCAAGCCTGCAGATAAATAATAAACAGCCTGCGAAAGCTCGTTATTCTGACAGAGGGCATCTCCGAGGGTACAACTTGCAAAATTACGCAAATCCTCGTTGCCTTCTTCTTGAGCCATATCAAACAGATCGCACGCAAGATCGACATACTTTTCATTGTCCTTCTTGCGGACAGCCTCCATCTGTTTAATAAGCTCCACCACCTCTGGTGATTGTTTGCTTAATAAAACATCATTCAAAACTATCATCCTCGCGTATAAATCAAAATACCTCGGATAGTATATCACAGAAATCGTTACATTTCTACACTGGATGCAAATTAATTCTCTAAATATAACGCCACGGTAAGAATTCCGCCTGCTGCATTCTCGTAAACAATAAGGTTTTTGCCGTATGTATTTTTAAATTTCAAATCCAACTCATTTCCTGAAATCGTTGCATCCCATCCCTCAGGAAGATAATTAACAGGAAGTGAATGTGGATGTCTTTCGGTGGCCTTCACTCCAGCTACCTTCATAGCTGCGTAAATTGTTGAAGAAACCTGACACACACCGCCTCCAACTCCGATTGCATGCTCCTTATTAATAAATACTGGTGCATCTACAAAGCCATTGGCATGTGTTCTTGGACCGATTGCCTTATTAGCCGAGAATGTCTGACCTGGCGCCACCACTGTACCATTTACGTGTGATGCTGCAATCTGGATATTACCACCACGGGCAGACTCTGGATCATATTCTGTTGCGTACACACCTAAAAGTGTGTAGGTACTAGGAACTGATACCTCTGCTCCTACAGAAGGTGTTGCATCTCTTCCTTCTGCCTTTCCTGAATAAGCATAATGGAAGGCATAGCCTGGAAGATAATCACCATACAATGCTTCCAAATCTGCATTTTTATTCTTGTAATCTGTCGCATTGAAGGTTGCTGAGGCATTTCTGCCTTCATAGATTCCCACTCTGAGATAATGATTTAAAAGCCATAGCTTGCTACCGTTTGATGCTGCTGCAGCATCTGGATACATGGTTGCATAATAATCTGCATCAAAAATCTTTGAGCAGGCCAAAAGCTCATCATTGTATGCTGCTTCTGCATTTAGCTTTGGAGCTATGGATAAAGCAGCACCTAACATAACAAGTGACAGAACAGTTCTTACTTGCATTTTCTTCATAATCTTACCCCCTTAAACGTTAAGAATAGTCTAACATTTTTGAGTAAAATAAAAAAGTGTGTCACACAAATGACACACTTTTTAGACAATTTCATATCAAATTAAATTTTGTTTTACTTCTTCTTGCTTTCAGCTTCAAGCTCTTTGCGCTTATTCAAAGCCCAAGCTCTAAGACCCTTTTTCTTCTTTGCATCAACTGGTGCATTGCCACCGCGAAGACCACGAACCTTTGTGATGTAAAGACCTGAAACAGTAGCCTTTACTTCCTTCTTAACTGGCATCTCATCGAAAATCTCTGCATCGCAGATGAGAGTCATCATCTGAGGACCAACCTTAGCCTTAACTACTGGTATCTTAGAATTCTTAGCATACCAAGGTGTAGCTGCAATAACTGACTCAGGAAGACCTGAATTCTTCATCTTTAAGCGCTTCTTATCAATGATAAGCATAGACACCTGCTGTGCTACAGCATCCATCTGAGCCTTCTGCTCTTCCTGACGTGCCTGTGCTTTCTTTCCCATAAAGTAAAGAGCAACCAATGCTGCAATCATTACTACCAGGATCACAAGCAATACGATAATTCCTGTGCTCATTAAAACATCCTCCAATTTCTAAGCTCCTATGGAGCCACACTAGATTGTATTCTAACATGACGGAGACTCAAAATCAATATCAGCATGTTACGGTCTCAAGCCTTAGCACTTCACTTCTCCGTCATGTTTCATTAACGTAGCTGTAGTTACTCCGTCGACTGCTGCAATCTCATCAACCATTGCGCTGCCATCTTTTGTTTTTACTTCTATAATAAGTGTAGTTGCGTATGCTGTTACAGACTTTGAATCAACCTTCTTCTTGTCTGCATATTTGTCCACAATTGTCATTGTGCGCTTTTCAGCCTCGCTGCCCTCCACCTTTACAATCAAAAGCTCAGGTGATGTCATCATTGGAACCATATCCAAAATCACAATGCCGATAGTAACAAAGGCTGCCATAATCACACCCATAGCAAAAAGCCCTGCACCTACCACAATACCAGTTCCAATAGACCAGAAAAGGAAAAGCAAATCCATTGGCTCCTTGATGGCGGTACGGAATCTTACAATAGAAAGAGCGCCAACCATACCAAGGGAAATCACCAGATTTGACTGCATTGCCAAAATAATTCCTGCGGTGATAACTGAAATGATAGACATGGAAACTGCGAAGCCCTTGTTGTAAAAAGTGGTTCTGGTTACATATCTATATACTACAAAGATATAAGCTGCTATTATAAATGTCTCAATCAAAATAACTGAAATTGCTGTAGCAGACATATCTGCTGCACTAAAATTCTCTAATACTGATTTCTTAATTACGTCTGTAAAACTCATCCTAACACCTCTCTAATTGTCGCATATTTTGAAAATGATTGTCTTTGCAGGTTGTTGATATCTACCAGCTGCAAAATGTGTCTTGGCAGGAATTCATCGTACTTAACCTCTAAGATGTGCTGCCCAGCCGGAAGTACTGGTATGGTGCATTCAGTCTTTGAATCCAGAAACCGTTCCACATCAAGACTGCCGCGAATGTTCTTATCAAAGGTGATTCGTACATTACCAACTGGCTCTACAAATGCGCATCTGTCATATTCCACGATGCATTTTGGTTTCATACCTGTCTTTATAGATGCTGCCCAAAGCTCGGTAGTAAGCTGTCCTGAAGCAGACTCTGGCACTGCCTCGAAGCAATTCTGCACATAAGAGGCATCCACAAGCTCTGAAACCTTTTTTGTCATGCCGCGAAGCTTGTACTTCTTTTCCAGATTGATGTAGTCCTTGTTGTCACCGTAATACCTGATTCGATATTTATACCTGTTGTCTGTTCCCGCAAGATTTTCGTTGTAAAGGCTATCGTAATAATCGTCAAAATACAGGCTTCTGATGGTGTAAAAATCATCCTTGTGATGTTCATCCATCTCCATAACAGTACTCAGCCTGTATTTCAACTTTTCCAACGTAATCTCGGACACCAGAAATTTCAGCTCATGTCTGTATTCCAAATTCTCTGTCCTCTCCGTATTTACGATTTGTTTAATACACACTTATTGATATAATGATAATAATATCTATTTCGAAAGGCAATTATAAAATGATTTTAAATAGAAAACAAGTTTCCATTTTTGTAGTCATTATTTCTCTGTTGGTCTTGTCCGGTGGGTTATATTTTTACACTCATGGCAAGACTACCAGACAATTTGATGACCTTTATATTTCCGATAAAAAGCTTGATTCTATGCTACATTCCTACACTCTTTCCCAGTCACCACTTTCTACCTCAATAGTGATGAATGGTCAGCAGCTGATATATGATTATAACGATAATATTTTCTACTATTCTATTGTGCCTGAGGATGGTGAGTTTCCTACAATCACTGTTTTTAATGATGGAAGCACTGGCAAGAAGATAAATGTCTTTGCTCATGGGGCTAAACTTTCTGCTGAGACAATCTCAAGCAATACTCCAATTGACATCATTCTTACTGATGGGGATTCCATGAGTGTTTCGTCCCTCGCGTGCACCACACTTCCTGTGATGAATATTTCTGTTTCTGCTGAGACGGTAAACGAATTGGGGCTTGATGAAACCTACGCAATCAGCGATTATGCTCCTTGCGAAATGTATCTTTACGATAATGAATCTGATTTTGAGGGTGCTTCCAGAGTTACTACCAGCTCTGCCAAAATCCACATGCGAGGTGGCACTACTATAGGCGCACCTCAGCATAGCTACCGTTTGTCGCTTCTCAAAAAAGCTGATGATTTTGACAAAAAGAACAAAGCAAATCTTCTGAGACTTCGAGAGGATGATGACTGGATTCTCTTCTCCGCCTATTCAGATTATGAAAAGATTCGTACACCTTTCTGTATGAATCTCTGGCAAGATATTGCTGCAGGAAATAATGAATGGCAGGTACCCAATTCAAACCAGTATAAATACATCGAACTGTTCATTAACAATCGTTATCATGGACTATATGCCCTTACCTATCCTATGGATAAGAAGGTATTTTCCATAAAAGATGGCGAATCCTTATTCAAAAAGAAGGACTGGTCTGGAACCGAATTCTCTCAGGATTTGGAATACTTTGAATACGAAGGCGGTGGCGGCTTCTACTATCTGCCTGGCTATTCTGTGGAATACGGATCTTCCGATGATTATGAGCCTCTTCATGAGCTTTATCACACCATGGCATATTCCGAGGATGTTTCGGAAATCAGAAGCACCTGCGACATCGATAATGCAATAGACCTATGGCTTTTTTATAAGCTCACGCAGGCAGTAGATAACGTATATGCGAATCAGGTTAAGAATCTATTCTCCTGTGTTAAACATTCTGAAACAGGAATGGCTGGCTACAAGGTTTTATTTGCCCCTTGGGACATGGATCAAACCTTCGGAAATCGCTTTGTGGATGGTCAGGGTTCTCACGGCATTTCTAGCTATTTCAATGCTCCTGATTGGGATTTACCTATGGAATGGAGTCCTGTTTATTTCCTCATGGCAAAAGGAGATCCAGATATTGTTGCGCAGGTAAAATCTCGCTATAGCAGTCTTCGTGCTACTCAGTGGTCTGACGAGGAAATGTCAGCGCTGATTGATGACTATGAATCAACCATCTATGATTCCGGCGCATTCAAACGTACTATGAATCGTTGGCCTGATGGAAATTATTATGAGGAAGCGATAGGTCTTTCAGACTTCAAGACCTTTGTTTTGGAACGACTGAAATGCATGGATTCATATATTGATAGCCTGCAATAAATCATTTAAGAAAGGCAATTATTTTGCTTAAAAGAAAACATATTTCAATTTTATTAATCGTTATTTCTGTGGCCTTTGTAATTATGGTCGCAAAAACTCAGAAGCCTCAGGAAGGCTATTCCTCTACGGATAGCCTTTATATTTCTGAGTCAGATTTTAATGCTCTTTCATCATCGTCTACTATATCCCAAGTGCCTTTGACCACAAAAATTTATTTCAACGATGAAAAGCTCTTATATGATGATGTAGATAATACTTTTTACTACTCAGTTTTGGAAGGCTCAGATAAAGGGCTGTCGCCGGAGGTTACTATCGCCGGTGAAGGTATAAAGCTTGTTCTCTATGGAAATCAGATGTCCTATGAACAGATTGCATCAAATACCCCACTTCAATTAATTTTGATACAGGGTTCTAATGTCAGCATTACAAATCTGATTTGCACCACTCTTCCTATTATGAATGTGGAAATTGGGCAGGATATCATTGATAGTCAGGGACTGGATCTGACCTATGACATAGAAACTGATGTTGCTAGCTCTATCTACCTTTATGACAACAGTTCCGATTTTGATGGTCCTAGCAGGACAATTGTATCAGATTCAAAGATTAGAAAACGCGGTCAGACAAATTCCACTAATCCTGCAAAGGGCTACAGGCTCACGCTTCTAAAAGATAAAAATGATTTTAATGGGGAACGCGTAAAAGAAGATTTACTTGGTCTTCGAAAGGATGATGACTGGATTCTCTATAACGGTTACAGGGATTATGAAAAGGTTCGTAATGTCTTCTCCATGAATCTCTGGCATGACACCTTCTACAAGGATAATGAGTGGAAGGTATCGAATTCCACAGAGTATAAATTTTTAGAGCTGTTTATCAACAATCACTACCATGGTTTATACGCGTTGTGTTATCCACTTGATAAAAAGGAATTTGACCTGAAAGAGGATGAAGCACTTTTCAAGAAGATGGATTGGACTCACAGCGAGCGCAACACCGAGCTTGAATATCAGGAGTATTACGATGGTTCCGGCGGCGATTATGTCTTGCCAGGATATGCTGTTAAAGCCGGAGATATAGAGGATTTTCAAACACTTCTTAATCTTTATGTAAACATGACCTACTCCACTTATCCGGAAGTAATTAGGATGAGTTCTGATGTTACCAACGGCATCGACCTTTGGCTTTATTACAAAGTTTCCGAGGCTGTGGATAACGTTGCAAACGGCGGTGCAAAAAACATGTACGTCTGCATAAAAGACAGTAAAAGTGGTATCGAAGGCAAAAAACTTCTTATCACACCATGGGATATGGATCAAAGCTGGCGTCACGTTTACGAAGGATCTTCCGGAGGTCAGTACTCTTCTAGCACATATGATATGCCTGTAGAATGGGGACTTGTTTATTCCTTGCAAGGAATTGACGACCCACAGATAAACTCTGATATAAAGGCGCGTTACAGATATCTACGCGAAAATGTCTGGTCAAACGAAAACATCCTCGCAGCGCTGGATGGCTACGAGGATGATATATACAACTCAGGGGCTTTCGCTCGTACACAGGCACGCTGGCCAGAGGGGTTATATAACGATCGACGCCTTGGGCTATCTGAGTTTAGGGATTATGTGATTAAAAGGTTTGAATATATGGATTCTTATATTGCGGGGCTTTAATACCCCGCATTTTTTTATTTTATAAATGCCAAATATCGTTGTTGTACTGCTCGATTGTTCTGTCTGATGAGAAGAAGCCTGCGTTTGCAATGTTCTTAATCATCTTACGGCCCCACTCTGTGCGGTTCTCATATGCCTTGTAAGCCTTCTCCTTTGTCTCGCAGTAATCCTTAAAGTCTGGGAATGTCATGAACCAGTCCTTGTTAAGGAGCTCATTGTAAAGACGCTCAAGGTTCTCCTTATGACCAACTTCCATAAGCTTGTCAGATACGATGAAGTCTACACACTTCTTAAGGTTTGCATCCTTCTCATAGTAGTCGCGTGATACATAAGAAGCATCTGCGTAACGCTTGATTACTGTGTCTGAATCCTCACCGAAAATGAAGATGTTATCATCGCCTACAAAGTCGTGCATCTCTACGTTTGCACCGTCCATTGTACCGATAGCAACTGCACCGTTAAGCATGAACTTCATGTTTGAAGTACCAGATGCCTCCTTAGATGCAAGTGAAATCTGCTCGTGAATATCGCAAGCTGGGATAAGCTTCTCAGCAAGTGTAACGTTGTAGTTTTCTACCATAACAACCTTAAGGTATGGGCTAACCTCTGGATCCTTTGCGATGATTTCTTGTAAGCAGAGGATAAGGTGAATGATATCCTTTGCGATAACGTAAGCTGGAGCTGCCTTTGCACCGAAGATTACAGTGATTGGACGAGCTGGCTTCTTGCCCTCTTTAATCTCAAAGTACTTGTTGATTACATAAAGTGCATTCATCTGCTGACGCTTGTACTCGTGAAGTCTCTTAATCTGAATATCGTAAACAGAGTTGTCATCAATCTCGATTCCCTGTGTCTTTGCAAGATAGTTCTTAAGAACAGTCTTACGGGTGTTCTTAACATCAAGGAACTTCTGAACAACTGCATCATCATTCATGAACTGCTCAAGCTTCTTAAGCTCTGTAGCATCCTTCTTGAAGCCTGGTCCGATAAGCTCTTCGATAAGCTTTGCAAGCTCTGGGTTGCAATATAATAACCAGCGACGGAATGTGATACCGTTTGTCTTGTTGTTGAACTTCTCTGGATAGAGCTTGTAGAACTTATTAAGCTCTGTCTCCTTAAGAATCTCGGTATGAAGTGCAGCAACACCATTGATTGAGATACCATAGTGGATATCCATGTGTGCCATGTGTACAAGGTCATCCTTGATGATGGCTACATCTGGGTCACTTACTTTCTTTGCGATTCTGTTGTGGAGCTCGCGAATTATAGGCATGAGCTGTGGAACTGCCTTCATCATGAAGTGGATTGGCCACTTTTCGAGAGCTTCTGCGAGGATTGTGTGGTTTGTGTAGGCAGTACACTTAGAAACCACATCAATAGCCTCGTCCATTGTAAGCCCGCGAATCTGAAGGAGTCGAATAAGCTCAGGGATAACCATTGATGGATGTGTATCATTTATCTGAATAACTGCGTAATCAGCAAGGTCATAAAGGTTTGAGCCCTTCTCAACTGCCTCATCTAAGATGAGCTGAGCTGCGTTACTTACCATGAAGTACTGCTGATACACACGGAGTAATCTACCATTATCGTCTGAATCATCTGGATAAAGGAAAAGTGTAAGGTTCTTTGTAAATTCACCCTTATCGAAGTTGATTCCATCCTTAATAATACTCTCATCTACTGTTTCAACATCGAAAAGATGAAGCTTTGTAGATACTGAGTCATAACCTGTTACGTCGATATCGTACATTCTTGACTGAACGTTGAAGCCACCGAAATCAACCTGGTATGTCTTGTCTGTCTTTGTCATCCAGCTATGCTCAGACATCCATGGGTTTGGAACCTCGTTCTGAAGATTGTTTTCAAACACCTGCTTGAAAAGACCCATGTGATATGCAAGACCTACACCATCACCATTAAGGCCAAGTGTTGCGATTGAATCAAGGAAGCAAGCTGCAAGTCTTCCAAGACCACCGTTACCAAGTGAAGGCTCAACCTCGATTTCCTCAATCTCTGCAAGTGACTTTCCGCAAGCCTCAAGCTCTGCCTTAACCTCATCGTATAGGCCAAGGTTAATTAAGTTATTTGAAAGAAGCTTTCCAATAAGGAACTCTGCACTGATATAGTAGAGCTTCTTCTTGCCGCCCTTGATTTCCTTATCCTGGGCCTTATCCTTTACATACTCCAATAAACCAATGTAAATCTCTTCATTTGTACACTGGTCCATGTGTCTGCCAAATCTTACCTTGATGTACTCGTTTGCTGTCATGTTTATCCTCCTTGTTACGTTCGAATTCATATGATAATAAGAGTATACTGCTAAGATATTCGATTTTACTTGCGAAATTCTATTAAAAAGTGATACTATTCTATCATGATTAATATTAATGAGTATCAAGCCATACACGAAAACGTCAGTCACTTTGACTACAACATACCGTACAACACCTACCCTTGCACAATCCCACTGGACTTTGAAAGCGTGCCTCTGCACTGGCACGAGGATGTGGAATTCATTTATATAAAGAAAGGCTCAGGGGTTATTGTAATCGATGGAGATGAACATATAGTGAACACTGGGGATATTGCTTTTATTATTCCTGGCACTGTTCATGGAATCTTTCAGAACAAGGATGATTCCATGGAATACGAAAACATCCTATTTGATGGAAAATTATTTTCTTCCAGCACCGATGACTTTTTTGATACTTTTCTGCTACCTTTTTTCGGCAATACTGTAGAAGTGCCTCACATCTTTAGACACGGCATTGCCGGCTACGAGAGTATCCGAAAATATCTTGATAGCAACGACAACATTTCCAGCCACCGGGAGGGTGCCTGGGGACTTGCCATAAAAGGAAATCTTTATCTATTGTTGTTTGATCTGGTGACTCTTTACGAAAAGAAGATTGATTCTTCTAATAAGAAAAAAATAGATAAACTGAAGCCAGTCATTAAATATGTAGAGCTTCATTATAGTGAACAAATGACTGTGGCTGAAATGGCTGACAGGGCTGGCTTTTCTGAGTCCCACTTTATGAGATTCTTTAAGGAAACCTTTGGCGTCAGCTTCATTACTTATTTGAATGATTATAGATTATCCATGGCAGCCCGCCTGCTGCTTGCTACAGAGGATACCATCCTGGATATCTCACAGCAGGTCGGCTTTGAGAACCTGTCGCACTTTAACAGAAAGTTTAAGGAGAAGTATAACAAGACCCCCAAGGAATATCGTGTAAATAAGTAAAGAAACCATATAATATGTATCATGAATGCTGCTCAGGTAATGAAAAGCTGGGCAGCATTTTTGTATTTGCCTAAGTGACTTCAAATCCACAAACACTGGAGACAAGAGCGTTGATAGAATAATTAAAGCTGGAGTTAACATTCCCAAAAACTTCTTGCCAGATCCTATGATGCGTAATGCCATCGAAAAGAAAATAGTTGCCAGCACGTATAAAATCAAGGCAGGGAGCTCTTTTGTCGCAGTAGTAAAGGTGCCACTGTAAATAAGGCTGATTACAGTTATTATAGAAGGTGCTATAAAAGCTACAGTGTAATAACCCAAATCTCTGCAGAATCTCATTTTCGAATGCCACCAGATAAACAAACCATTTTCCTGATCTTCCAGATAATACATGGATGTGGCAATTCCGCAAAGCATCAACCACATTGCAAGAATACCTCTAAGTGGCATCAAAATTACTGGCGTTTCATTCATCTCAGAGGAATCCATATAGCTTGCCTTGAATAAACTGTCAGAAAGACCAAAGCTGTCAAAGCTCTTTTCTATGTGAGAAATCTGCTCCGCAGACATTTCTCCATCTGAAATACTTAAGCGCATATAGTTTATCAAAAGCTGCTTTGCCACTGATGGATAGATTCGACTGCAGATTATTTCCTTGCCCAAAAGATGTGAGAGTCCAGCTTCACGGATTATTACCTGTACTCGCTCTGATGGATACTGATTGCTTGCCACCTGCTGCACCAATGCATCTAAATCTTCTGGTACAATCCACCCTTCCGTAAGAGTCTGATTTGCCACGTCTGATTTCAAGTCATCTTCGGAATCATAAAACTGATATTGAATAGCACCGGTTTCATGTTCAAGGTTTTCTCTTAACGCCTGAGAGCTGGCATCCTCTCCTGGAATATAGACTCCAATAGACATAATACTATTCTGACCATGGCCAACTTCCTTTAATAGAAATACCATAAGAGGTACCAATAGAAGCATCAATATGTAGCTTTTCTTTCTGAAAAATCTTTTCAGTAAAAGTAGATATCTCATTTTCTAATCTTACGTCTCCTGTTAACAATTGCTCCTAATACAAAAATCACTGTGTAGCCTGCCATTATAAATATATATTTTGGAAGGCTGATATATTCTCCCACAATCATCTTGCTTGAAACTAATGATGAAAATGACTCCCTATGTAATCCTTCCATGTAAGTGAACACCACACCTGTTGGAAGAATCCTTCCTACTTTTTGAAGTATATCTGGGAAAAATGACTTCGGATAAAAGTATCCTGATATATAAGCCATGCCAATATATAGTATAAAAGCTGCCAAAAACTTGTTTATAACCCCTGTTACTATCTCAAAAATGAAAAATCCCAGGGCCGAGAAGAGCAAAACCACAATTATAATATTAAACTCTGATTTAATAAGAAATGTATCTCCAATAATTTCGATGTTTTGTAAAGTGAGCATTCCAAGTCCTGAAAGTCTTCTCACAAAAAATATAATCAACTCCACACAAAAAAGATTCATTAAAAAGTAGGCAAAAAATTCTGCCACAACTTGCCAACCCGCTCCAAGGCCTTTTGCGCTGATAAACTGATAGGTAGCATTTTTCTTGCCAAGGAAGAAACTGACACTACAAAAAGACATCAAAAGCAAGAAAAATAAGCTTAAGGAAATGCTGTAATATTCGGGTGTTGTAAGCCCATTGGCAAGACCGAGCTCAGAAAACTCTACCATATCTCCTCTAGCTAACATTGCCCCTACATAAAGCAGTAAAAGCTGGTCAATCTGAGGGTTTACAGCCTCTGACGGAAATCCTGCATTTTTCATTTCTGCCTCAAGTGCTAGTAATCCTTTTTCTGAACTTACAACCAATTCAGATGCAATATCAGCTAGTTCATCCATCATGATGCCAGTTATGCCTCTTTGTCCCGATGTGGCAAAATATTCTAAACTTATATCATTAGATAATGCATTCAACGAATTTATGAATTCGTCGCTTACTAAAACATAGGCTGAAATCTCTCCACTTCTAAGAGCATCCCTGGCCTCCCCTTCATTATCAAACTGCTGGATATCAAGCATTAGCTTACTGTCATCATTGTTCTCAAGCAGGTTTACCCCCATTGTCAGCATGTCATCCTCAGTGGAACCAACAATACCAAGCTTGTATCTCATCTGCTGATCCTTGTAGCTATCGCTGTTTACCACAGCATAGCCTATAGCTCCCACTACTAGACCTACTATCACTGTCATTATCAAAATTCCAGGCAACAGCTTCAGCACTCTTTTCAGTTGTACGATAAAATAATCCCCAAATCTCATTATTCTAGTATCCCAATCAAATGCTGTAAATCACCATCATAAGTATATGGATGAAGCACTCCACCCTTCAAAATAAAGCACTTATTGCAAAGCTCAATCTCCTGAATCTCATGCGTGGAAATTATCATTGCACCACCACTGCTTCTGTAGCTTTCAAAATAATCATAGATTTCATTCCTGCACACCATATCAAGAGCTGCTGTAGGCTCATCCAAGAGCATTAGCTTTGGTCCTCCCTTCATGGCGCAGCCGATAGTAAGACGCTTCTTCATTCCACCTGACATCTTGCTAACAGGAACTTTCAGGAATTCATCGATTCTAAGAAGCTTCAACATGCCATTCTTTAGCTCCTTATCCAGCTCCGCCCTGCTATACCACATTCTAAGATTATCCCAAGCATTTAGCTCCTCTATCAGCGGATTCTCCTGTGGAATATAAGCCAATGTGTTATTCCTCAGCTTGGAATCTTTCAGCAAATCCTTTCCATCAATACAAAAAAAGCCGCCATTTGGCCGCTCTAATCCCGCAAGAATGGACAGCAGTGTGCTCTTACCGCTGCCATTTGCTCCCAATATTCCAATTATCTCACCAGGTCCCACGGTAAAGCTTACGCCCTGCAGAACCTGATGCTTTCCATAACTTTTTTCAATCCCTTTAATTTCAAACATTATAAAAGCCCCTCATAATCAAAATTTCTATAGAAGTCGCACTCAATTGCAAGATAATCCTTGTAATTTTCCTTAGTCAACTGGTCTGTTCCACTATACAGCCATCCTAAAATCTGAGAATTTATCCAGTCTCCGTGATGGCACTCATCATTATAGTTATCCAGATTTGATGTTACGTCAAATTCGTTGTTGAAGGAATAAAGATGAATATTATCACACTCCAGCATAAGCTCGATGGCGTACTGCTCCACGGCAAACCAACGGTCCATTACTCCTAATTCCTTCTGTGAGCCCCACCATGCCACAGAGTATGGTGTGACATAATAGTAAAAATCTATATCCGGATTTGCCTTGGCAAGGTCAGTTACATTCTGGGTAATATTGGCCTTCACCATTTCCTTTACTTCATCTACAAATGGCTGAACCTTCTCTGGCGCCTTGTATTCTGTACGACCCAAGAGAGCCGCCTCAGGTCCGAACTCCTTGCCATCCATCCAGTTGGCATAATCATCAAAGGATGTGATTCCTGCTGCTTTTCCGTGTCTTGCATCATCAAGCATAGGAAGGCAGATTTTATAAAAGATATCCTTGTTAAAAATATAATTTACGTCATTGAAAGGATTATTATCGTAAAGATACTCTGGATAATCACCCAGGTCATCTCTAACCTTGTCAGCATCATCCATAAAATAAGCATAGTCCAATGTACGAATAACTACCTTCAAATCCGGATTACACTTGATAGCCTTGGCGATGTTGTCGTTCTGTTCCTTGAAGGTACCTCCAGCAAATGGGACCTTTATAAAGGTACCGCCCCAAAGCTCTTCCGCTTCGCTGGTCTTGAAATTCTCAGCCATGGAGGTTCCTATAATCATCCCATCATATTTGAAATGGCGAATGATACCATCATTCTGGCTTCGCTCATTATTTAGTTCATAGTAAAGATTTGCCTGTGGACCATGATAGTGAAAATATGGATCCACATATATAATCACTGAAGCCACCCCACCAAGAAGTAGGACTACAGCTAAAAGCAAACCTATTATCCAGTTTCTAGATTTCATTCGAGCTCCTAAAAATTAAAATATAAAAATGTACTTATTCCACTGAAGGATAGCACGCTTGCCGCCAACAATACCGCAGTCCAAAGCATATTCTTTACGTTTGGCTTAAACATCATCATTCTCTCATGAGAATTTCTAAAGCCAAGCACAAGTATCAACGCAAGGAAATAATAAATGCCCACATAAATAAATGGCAATGAGTGGGTCACTGGCGTACCATCCAATAAGTATTTCAACGGTGATGTCTGGAATGCATAGAGGATATTCACATCGATATTTGTGAAATCCACATAAAGCATCTGCTTGATAACCTCCACGGCATCACTGATAGTCTCTGCTCTAAAGAATACCCAAGCAAGACAGGTAAATGTCTGTGTGATAATCCAACCAAGGGCTGGGTGCATAGCGTCAAACTGCTTCTTAAAGATTCTGTTGATGATGACAAAGATTCCGTTCATCACACCCCAGAGCACAAAGGTCCATGCAGCACCATGCCACAATCCACTCAAGAAAAATACGATGAAGATATTCACAAGTGTAAGCACTTTTCCCTTACGATTTCCACCAAGTGGAATGTATACGTAGCGGGTAAAAAATCTTGTAAGAGTCTTGTGCCATCTCTTCCAAAACTCAGCAATAGACAGTGATTTGTATGGACTGTCGAAGTTTACTGGAAGGTCGATGTTTAGCATCTTACCAAGTCCAATAGCCATATCGCAGTAACCACTAAAATCAAAGTAAATCTGGAAGTAATAAGCGATAGCAATAAGAATGGCATTTGTAGCCTTCAGCTCAGGCACATTCTCATAGCCCCAATTAACAGCCACACCGAAAACATCAGCAATCAAAATCTTCTTCGCAAGACCCATGGCAAACATGTAAAATCCCATGGCCATATTGTTCCAGTCCACGCGCTTCTTAGCTAGATTCATCAGCTGTGGAATCATCTCGTCGTGTGTGACGATAGGTCCGGCAACCAACTGTGGGAAGAATGTAACATAACATGCATATGTCAGGAAATCGTAGGTTGGCACCTCACCTCTGTAGGTGTCCACCACGAAGGAAATCTGTTGAAATGTGAAAAAACTAATGCCAAGTGGAAGCACAATGTGCATAAGTGGCCAGTCAGTCTTTGCGATGGCATTCACGTTTTCAATGAAGAAATCCATGTACTTGAAATAACCGATAATACCAAGATTTACAACGACCGCCAATATCATAACCGGCTTGCACTTTTTTAATCGACCAATAGAAGCGCTGGCCATATTCTCAAGCTCGTCATTTTCAGTAACTGCTTCAAGCATGGTCTGCTTTTGCATGCGTTTCATAAGCGTGTAAAATGTGTAATTGATACATACGCTTGCGATAATAATTAGCAGATAGGCTGGATTAAAATAGCCATAGAACCACAAGGACATTCCCAACAAAAAGGCATGCCCCAAACGATATTTTCCTGTTTTATTGATAAGAAAATACCCGATTATGCAGATTGGCAAAAATAGAAAAATGAATATATATGAATTGAAAAGCATGTACTATATCCCTTCTTATATCTAATATTTATATAATACCAAATCATGACTTGGAAATGTAACTTTTCCCATAGAAATCAGCTCTTTATTGTGCTAAAGTATAAGAAGTTCGTAAAGGAGGATTTTTAGGATGAGTAATGGAATTGGAACTAAATGTGTGCAGGCTGGATATACTCCAGGAAATGGCGAGCCTCGTCAGATTCCTATCGTTCAGTCTACAACATTCAAATATGATACAAGTGAAGACATGGGCAAGCTTTTCGATTTAGAGGCTAGTGGATATTTCTACACACGTCTTCAGAACCCTACAAATGATTATGTAGCTGCAAAGATTGCAGAACTCGAGGGTGGTGTAGCAGCAATGCTTACGTCATCTGGTCAGGCAGCAAATTTCTTTGCACTTTTCAATATCTGCGAGTGCGGTAGCCACATCGTAGCATCTTCATCAATCTATGGTGGTACTTTCAATCTTATCGCTGTTACTATGAAGAAAATGGGAGTAGATGTGACATTCGTTTCTCCAAAAGCTACTGAGGAAGAGCTTAATGCTGCTTTCCAGGACAACACTCGTGCCGTATTTGGTGAGACTATCGCAAACCCAGCTCTTACAGTTTTAGACATTGAGAAATTTGCCAAGGCAGCTCACTCTCATGGTGTTCCACTTATCGTAGATAACACATTCCCAACACCAGTTAATTGTCGTCCAATCGAATGGGGCGCAGATATTGTTACACACTCTACTACAAAGTACATGGATGGACACGGCGCAGCGGTAGGTGGTTGTATCGTTGATTCTGGAAAGTTTGACTGGATGGCTCACGCTGATAAGTTCCCAGGTCTTTGTACTCCAGATGACAGCTACCACGGCATCACATACGCTGAGAAGTTTGGCAAGGAAGGTGCTTTTATCACAAAGTGTACAGCTCAGCTTATGAGAGACTTTGGATGTATCCAATCACCTCAGAATGCTTTCCTTTTAAATCTTGGTCTTGAGTCACTTCATGTACGTATGCCACGTCACGTTGAGAATGGACTAGCAGTTGCTAAGTTCTTGTCTGAGCAGCCAGAGGTTAAGAAGGTTACATATCCTGGACTTGAGGGTGATGAGTATTATGAGATTGCACAGAAGTATCTTCCAAAGGGAGGTTGTGGTGTAGTTTCATTCGAGCTTGAGGGTGGCAGAAAAGCTGCTGAGAGCTTTATGAAGAAGCTTAAGCTTATCGCTATTGAGACTCATGTAGCTGATGCTAGAAGCTGCTGCTTAAACCCAGCAACATCTACACATCGTCAGATGACAGATGAGCAGCTTGAGGCAGCTGGTATCCCAGCAGGACTTATCAGAGTATCTTGTGGTCTTGAAGACTCAGCTGATTTGATTGCAGATATTAAGCAGGCATTATCATAAAAAATTTAGCCAGAATGATTATAAAAATCATTCTGGCTTTTTTATTAATAAAAAAGGCAGGACTCTGTCCTGCCAAATTCATATTCTTTTTTATATCGGCACAAACCTAGCTGGTACACCTGCGTACTTGCCAGGCTTTGTGAGCTTCTTCACTACTACTCCGCCTGCGCAAATGAATGCGTCAGCGCAGATGTCAATATTGTTGCTGACAATGGTGCCGATGCCCAGCCAGCTGTTATCACCTACTGTTACTGTGCCTGCTGTGTGAGCACCTACAGAAACATGAACATAGTCTCCAATCATATTGTCGTGATCTACAGAAGCTGATGTGTTGATGATGCAGCCTTTTCCAATTACCGTGCTTGGATTGATGACTGCGCCAGCCATAACTGCTGTGCCCTCACCAATTTTCACATCATAGGCAACTACAGCTGATGGATGAATGAGGCTTACAATATCAGCGCCTCTCTCCTCAAGCATCTCCTGAACTTTTCGTCTGATTTTGCCATCACCGATACCTACGATAAAATCGTAATGATGCTCAATATAATAATCTAAATCGGTGTCCTCATCTGCCACTGGATATTCAGCAAGCATGTCGATTTCTGGATTCTTGTCGATGAAAACAATGTCATCATAACCATTTAGAAGCGCCATGTCTGCAAGTACTTTACAGTGCCCGCTGGCACCCATAATTGCGATACTTTTCATACTATCACCTCATCTACTGGAGCTTATGCTCCCATTGCAGCGACAACAATACCTACAATTATTATAACAAGACCCAATGCCTTCTTCTTGCTAATCTTCTCGCTAAGGAAAATCTTTCCAAGGATAGCTACCCAAACGTAACCTGTTGCCTCAAGAATTGGTCCGATTGAAAGTGGAACCACCTTGTAGCCAAGTACTGAACAAAGTGATGCACCGAAGAAGAAGAAATATGCACCGATAACCATTGGGTTCATGTACTCAGCAATCTTGCTAGGATATTCCTTCTCAGCTGCCTTCTTTAAAATAATCTGCGAACAGGAAGCAATGAATGTGCCTGTAAGCATAACAAGTGCGTACTTAAGCATTATTCTTTACCTCCTCAATCTTTTCCTCAGATTTACCTGACACATCTTCGTCGCCAGAAACTACAAAGTATACTCCGACGATTACAATCGCTGCGCCAAGAATCTTCTGGAAAGTAATCTGCTCATGGGTTATCATTAATCCCCAAACAAGTCCCCAGATTGTGGTAACCGCTTTGTTGGCGTATGCCACGATAAGAGGAAGATGCTTGATTACCTGCTGCCATGCGATGGCGTAAAATCCAAGAATAGCAACAACACAACCATAAAGAAGAATCCACTTAAAACTAAGGAATGGATACTTGCCTGCTGCCTTAGCAATAATACTGCTGGCAGAAATAATGACAATAATAATGTGTAAAATGATGAACCATTTAATATTTTCTTTTTTCATTTACTTCCCCCAGTTTGCCAACATCTCACGAACATAGTCTGTAGTCATAATCTTGTCTACAGTGCCCTGTACATCAAGTCTCTTTGTGTTGTGTGATGTGTAAGCATCTGATGCCATTGTCTGAACCTGACCATCAACGAAGAACTTGTCGTAGTTAAGATCACGACCATCTGGAAGAACACGATAGTAATCGCCCATATCTACCGAACGAACACACTCCTCGTTTGTCATAAGTGTCTCGAAGAGCTTCTCGCCGTGACGAGTACCGATAATCTTTGTACCTGTATCTCCGAAGAGCTGCTGAACAGCCTTTGCAAGGTCTCCGATTGTAGAAGCATCAGACTTCTGAACGAAAAGATCACCTGGCTCGCCATGCTCGAATGCGAACATAACAAGTGCAACTGCCTCATCAAGGTTCATAAGGAAACGAGTCATGTTAGGATCTGTGATTGTGATAGGGTTTCCTGCCTTAATCTGGTCGATGAAAAGAGGAATAACGGAACCACGAGAGCACATAACGTTACCGTAACGTGTTGTACAGATTGTTGTGCGGCCTGCAGCTACACGAGCGTTAGCACCAATAACCTTTTCCATCATAGCCTTTGAAATACCCATTGCGTTGATTGGGTAAGCTGCCTTATCTGTTGAAAGACAAACAACTCGCTGAACGCCAGCCTCTACAGCTGCGTGAAGTACATTATCAGTACCCTCTACGTTTGTACGAACAGCTTCCATTGGGAAGAACTCACAAGATGGAACCTGCTTAAGTGCTGCTGCATGGAAAATGAAATCTACGCCTGGCATAGCATCCTGAACAGAGCGCATATCGCGGACGTTACCAATGTAGAACTTTACCTTTGAAGCATACTCTGGATGCTCTGCCTGAAGCTGATGTCTCATATCATCCTGCTTCTTCTCATCACGTGAGAAAATACGGATTTCCTTTAAATCAGAATCCAAAAAGTGCTTGAGTACAGTAGAACCAAAAGAACCTGTACCTCCTGTAATCATAAGGGTTTTATCTTTGAATAAATCGCAGTTCATTTTTAAACTTCCTTTCTCCAAACCATTTTATTCACAATACCAGTGTAAGACTGGATAATTTTAACAACCTTAGTTGACACATTCTCCTCAACATAATCAGGAACTGGGATACCGTAATCACCAGCCTCATTCATATCTATAGCAGTTGTTACTGCCTGAAGAAGTGATGCCTCATCGATACCAGCGATGAAGAAGCAAGCCTTATCAAGTGCTTCTGGACGTTCGGTAGATGTGCGGATGCACACTGCAGGGAATGGCTTTCCAATGCTTGTAAAGAAGCTTGATTCCTCTGGAAGTGTACCTGAGTCTGAAACAACCGCGAAGGCATTCATCTGGAGATGATTGTAATCGTGGAAGCCAAGTGGCTCGTGCATGCGAACTCGTGGGTCAAGCTTGAAGCCTGTAGCCTCGAGACGCTTTCTTGAACGTGGGTGACAGCTGTATAAAATTGGCATGTCATATTTTTCAGCAAGCTTGTTGATTGCTGTGAAAAGCGATGTGAAATTCTTTTCTGTATCGATGTTCTCCTCGCGGTGAGCTGAAAGAAGGATGTACTTCTTTGGCTCAAGTCCGAGCTTTGTAAGAACATCAGAAGCCTCGATAGCCTCTAAATTCTCATGAAGCACTTCTGCCATAGGTGATCCAGTCACATATGTGCGCTCCTTTGGAAGACCGCAGTCTGCCAGGTAGCGGCGAGCGTGCTCAGAGTATGCCATATTTACATCCGAAATAATATCTACTATACGGCGATTTGTCTCCTCAGGGAGGCACTCATCTTTACATCTGTTTCCAGCTTCCATGTGGAAGATTGGGATGTGAAGACGCTTTGCAGCGATAGCTGAAAGGCATGAGTTTGTATCGCCTAGAATCAAAAGAGCATCTGGCTGAATCTCCACCATAAGCTCGTATGACTTTGCGATGATATTTCCTACTGTCTGACCAAGGTTGTCGCCAACGGCGTCCATGTAAACCTCTGGGTCGTCAAGCTGAAGATCCTTGAAGAATACTCCATTAAGATTGTAGTCGTAGTTCTGACCTGTGTGTGCAAGAACACAATCGAAATACTTGCGGCATTTCTTGATAACTGCTGCAAGACGAATAATCTCAGGGCGAGTTCCTACGATAATTAATAATTTTAATTTTCCATTATTTTTGAACATGTTATACCTCTTCACGATATGTATCTGGTCTATCCTGCTCCAAAAGCTCATTAGCCCACATAAGAGTAACGAGATCCTGTGTATCAGATAGATTTATAATGTTGTGTGCATAGCCTGGAAGCATGTGAATAGCCTGAATCTTCTCTCCGCTAACCTCATACTCAATAACTGGGAATGGATTTCCATTTTCATCAACACCTACACGGCGCTGCTGAATCTTTCCATGACCGGAAACCACGATGAAAAACTCCCATTTTGTATGGTGCCAATGCTGACCCTTTGTAATGCCAGGCTTGCTGACATTCACTGAGAACTGACCATGCTCTGCAGTCTTGAGCAATTCGGTAAACGAACCTCGCTGGTCGCAGTTCATCTTTAAATCAAATATCGCTTTATCCTTTGGCAGATAGCTAAGATATGTGCTGTAAAGCTTCTTTGCAAAGCTACCCTTTGGAATATCAGGCATCATAAGTGTGTTTGGCTGCTCCACAAAGCTATCTAAAAGCTCCACAATCTCACCTAGTGTAACAGTGTGTGTCACTGGCACATATGCATACTTACCAGCTGTATCAGGGACCACATTTCCTTCCTCATCATAATCACAGCGATGCTCCTCGCCTCGAAGGGCTGCAAACATCTCATTTACCAAATCATCGATGTAAACAAGTGTAAGCTCTGTGGATGGATCATTCACTGTAATCTCCAAGCCATTAGCCTTGTTATTGCAGAAAGTAGCCACCGCAGAATTGTAATTAGGTCTGCACCATTTTCCAAAAAGATTTGGGAAGCGATAAACCAAAACCTTAGCTCCTGTCTCGTAGCTGTACTTGAAAAACAGCTCTTCACCAGCAAGCTTGCTAGCGCCATAATCGCTGCCTGCATATCTGCCTAAAAGTGTTGCCTGAATAGATGATGAGAGCATCACCGGACAGGTATTGTTATGCTTTTTTAAGGTATCAAGAAGGGTACTGGCAAAACCAAAATTTCCTTCCATAAATTCACTATTGTCTTTAGGACGATTGACCCCTGCCAGATTGAAAACAAAATCACAATCACTGCAGTACAGGTCTAATTCCTCAGGAGTGGAATCTCTGTCATACTCATAGATAGTGAGAGCCTCGCCAAGCGAGTGGAACTTATCTCGACCATCGGAAGCGCATTTAAGTGTTTCCACAAGATTTTTTCCTACAAAACCGGCTGCACCGGTAACTAGAATTTTCAAAATAATCTCTCCTATTGTATAAAAGTGCCTAGGCACCCATAATCCTGTAAATTATACCACACTAGTCTAAATAACAAAAGAGGCGCACATAATGTGCACCTCTTGATAAATCAATCTTCTTTATTTGAATAGTCCTAAAAGCTTTCCAAAGAAACCTTCATTCTTTTTCTTTTTTGTAAAATCGATTTTTGAATACTTTGACAGAACATCTGCTTCCGCATCCATTTTCTCTTTAAAAACAGACATCCATACCACATCTTCATCTTTTCCTTGAAAATGCTCGAAGGCAACCTTTCCATCCTTCAAGGAATTAAATCTTGCCTGAAGATGCTGTAGGCGTTTAAAAGTGTCATCCCACTCAGGGATATGCTCCCTTGCCTCGGTGTAACATTCCTTCATTTTTGCCATATACTTTGCAACACCGCCTTCTTCAAGCTTAAATCTTTGCGCAAGCATGTCATCGAAAAGTATATAAGCATCATAAAATCGTTCGTTAACTATTCTGTTTTTTGTACTAAGCATAACTCAACCCCACCTGTGCTATTTGCAAGTTACTTATATTCTTCCCCGTCTTTTGTAATTATACTATCAACTATATAGATTGGTCTATTCTTAACTTCTGCAAAAATTATAGCCAAATATTCGGATATAAATCCCAAAATTATGAAAAGGACTCCGAACATAAAGCAGAGGGCTACGATAAGTGTAGAGTAACCGCTAGGCGCTGTGCCAAGGAAATACTGCACGATAGAATAGATTATCAAAATGAAGGCCAAAACAAGTGAAAAGACTCCGGCATAAATTCCCATTTTCAATGGCACATCTGAGAAATTGCAGATAGCGTTAAGGGAAAGCTTCACAAGAGCTCTAAGATTGTAATTGCTCTCACCTGCCACGCGGGCACTTGCCTCGAATTCAAGTGTAGTCTTTTTAAAGCCAACATTCTGCACATAGCCTCTTAAGAATCTTACACGCTCGCGATAATCCTGCTTAAGCACTAAAGCCACGCGACGTGAAATAGCAAAGAAATCTGACGAATTATTTTCGAACTTTGTCTTACCTGCCATAGCATTCATCACTTTGTAGAATGCAGCCGAGGTGATTCTCTTAAAGATGCCAGCATCTGCTCTAGAAGTACGAATCATGGAAACGACATCATATCCCTGATTAAACTTTTCCACGATTGCTGGGATTGACTCTGGTGGATGCTGCAAATCTGCATCCATGCAAACCACGCCATCGCCTGTAGAATAGTCGATTCCGGCAATCATGGCCGCCTCGTGACCACGGTTTGCAGCAAAATTAATAACCGCAACCTTTTCATCCTGGCTTGCAAATTCTCTAAGCAAATCCAAGCTTCCATCACGGCTTCCATCATTTACGAAAATTAGCTCATAATCCCAGCCGGTGCGCTGTGATACTTCTTTTAGAATAGGAGTGGTGTGTTCGTAGAACTGTCTGAGCCCAAGCTCCTCATTATATACAGATACAACTACTGAAAGTTTTTTAGTCATAATATTTGGATTCATTCCTTTTTTGAATATTGATTTGTCAAATGTTAAATACAAGTTATTATAACATTTTTAAAAGCTTTTCCTCAATACAATAAAAAAGCCTGCGGCAGGCGCCACAGGCTCATAATCCAAAATCAATTCTTCAAATCAAATAATAAACAATCTCTTAGTACAATACACCAGCAGGAATATTCACATTGTACCACACACCATCAACCTCGACTTTATTGGACTTCAAATCACTATTGGTGATAGCCTGAATGCCAAGGGCATCCATGAAAAACTCAAAAGTCTCTGCATAACCTTCATCCATTGTAGGCTGATTTGTCATAGGACCAGTGATGTGATAACTGCGAGTATCTCCACAAGAGCCATAAGTGATGTTTGTCTTCATCCAGTTCTCAACTGCCTTAACCTTCTGAGCGTCAGTCATGTCATCAGTAACGATAGTTCCGAGAACATCTATCGCAAAAATCTTATAAGCAATATTATCTGTCTCAGCATTAACCTGTGATGCAAGCACATCCTTAGTAATCTTTACAATACGTCCCTCTTCTACTCCGAAGAACTTGTAGTGATTATAGAGAGCTGCTGCATCATCGCCATAAGCTGCCTTTACATCTGCATAGCGTGCAGCGTAATCTGCTGCAGGGAAATTCTCCTGAGTGATGTCATAGTTATAAACCTTAGCCTCAGCGGTCACTGGGTGAGCTATGAATGCAACACATGCTAAAGACAGAAACAAACAACCTGCTACAATCTTATTAATATATTTCTTCATAAATCCTCCTTCTAGGCTTACAAATATTACATTTTGATTATAACACACTATTCAAAACAAGCCCTAACAACTTCGATGATTCTATCCTGCTGCTCAGGTGTCATCTTGTTATCAGATGGTAGGCAAAGACCTCTCTCGAAGATGTCTACGCCTCTATCTAAAAGCTTACCATCCTTACCCATTACGCCGCCTGCTATGTAGGCATTTGTAACTGCACGTCCATTTCCCTCACGTGTGATGAATGGATTGAGACGGTAAATTGGCTGCATATGCATTGGCTTCCAGATTGGACGACCTTCGCAGTTGATGCTGGCGATTGCCTGAAGAATCTCTGTTGGACAACTCTTGCCATGCTCTGGTGTGAAGAGCGCTTCGTGCTCGCCACGAACCTGTGGACACATAGCATCTGCATCAATGATGAGACATGAAAGCCAGTAGTTTGGCTCTGAGTTCTCAAGATCCATAGGATTCATCTGAACTGGAAGTCCCTTGAAGCCTTCCTTATATCTTTCGTAAATCGCCTTCTTCTGTGCGATGTGCTCCTCCAGATATGGAAGCTGACCGCGTATAACTCCGGCGATTACATTGCTCATTCTATAGTTGTAACCAAGCTCCTCATGCTGATACCATGCTGCAGCTTCGCGAGCCTGTGTAGACCACTTACGAACCTTATCTGCAGCCTCCTTAGAATTTGTAAGGAAGCATCCACCTGAAGAACCAGTAATGATTTTATTTCCATTAAATGAGATAGTGTTGTAGCTACCGAATGTACCTGTCTGAGCGCCCTTGTATGTGGCACCGAAAGACTCTGCTGCATCCTCGATAAGGATAGCACCGTGTTCCTTAACGATAGCACCAATCTCATCAAGCTTTCCAGGTGTACCATAAAGGTGTGCACAAACAACAACCTTTACTTCTGGATATATCTCGAATGCCTTCTTTAAAGCAACTGGATCCATGTTCCATGTATCATCTTCTGTGTCGATGAAAACAGGAATACCTCCTTCGTAAACTACAGGGTTAACTGTGGCATCGAAAGTCATATCTGTACAGAAAACCTTGTGTCCCTCGAGGCAACCATGGCCAACCTCTGGCATACCGTATGCTTCGATACCAGCTAGCTTCATTGAAAGATGAAGTGATGCTGTACCTGCTGAAAGACCAACAGCATATTTCACGCCGACCTTCTCTGCACATAGCTTCTCAACCTCAGTGATGTTTGTTCCTGCTGTAGTCATCCAGTTGGTGTCATATGCCTCCTGAATGTATTTAAGCTCCTCGCCATGCATGGTAGGAGTAGCAAGGAAAACCTTTTCCTCAAACTTTTCAATATTCTTTGTGTACACTAAAAACTACCTCTCTTCTTGTACTAAGTACTTAGGACGATTCTTTGTCTCAAGATATGCCTTTGCAAGATACTCGCCAAGAATACCCATGCATAAAAGCTGAATACCTGAAACCAAAAGAATTATACAAACCATTGATGGCCATCCACTGGTAGGATCTCCAAAAATCAACGTACGAACAATGATGACTATAATAAACACAAATGCCACCAGGCACATAATCAAACCAAAGATAGATGCCATGATGAGTGGTGTGGTGGAGAATGCTACGATACCATCAATCGCATAAATGAAAAGCTTCCAGAAAGACCATTTTGTCTCGCCGGCAACACGCTCAACATTTTCAAACTCCAGCCATTTGCGCTTGAATCCAACCCAGCCGAAGATGCCCTTTGAGAATCGATTATACTCCTTCATTGAAAGAATTGCATCAACCACCTTGCGGGTCATCATCTGGTAATCGCGGGCACCGTCAACAATATCTGCATTAGAAATCTTATTCATGAGGCGATAGAACTTTCTAGCAAACCATGAACGAATAGGTGGCTCGCCCTTTCTATCTACGCGGCGTGTAGCAACGCACTCGTACTCGCCTGACTCGATGTAAGAAAGCATCTCTGGGAGCATGGCAGGTGGATCCTGCAAATCTGCATCCATGATAACTACGTAATCACCCTTTGACTTTTCAAGACCGGCATAGATACCTGCCTCCTTACCAAAGTTACGCGAAAACGATACATAGTGAACTCTGTCATCCTTAGCAGAAAGCTCTCGGAACACGCCGAGTGTGTTATCCCTGGAGCCATCATCTACAAACACAAACTCTAAATCTACAGGGTTAAGTTTTCCCTCTTTTTCTAAATCTATAATCGCCTGATAGAACAATGGTAGTGACTCCTGCTCGTTGTAGCAAGGCACTACGATTGTCAGTAATTTTTTGTCCATATAAAAACCTTTTCCAATTATGAATTTTTCTTAATGTATTATATCACAACCCCCGTGTGATTCAATAAGCCTGCGCCCCAGGAAGATTTTGCTATATTCCCAGCCAACTTTTACTCATCTAAGAATGCCTGAAGCTCCTCTGGTGTGCCCAGTACGTGAACTCTCTTTGGATCGATGTCAGAAATGTAAATTTCTCCACCCTTTGACAGCAGGTAATCGTACAATGGTGCCACGTACTTCTCGCCGTTTACAAGCTCCTGTGTCTTGCTGTAGTACTCGTTGTATAAATCCTCGTAAAGTCCACAGGTCTTGAAGTAATACGCACCAAGTGTGCAGTAATTAGAGATACGCTGCTTTTCCTTAATTTCTACTACCTTGCCAGCCTCGTCTAATCTTACAAAGCTCCAGTGATCTCCCTCTGCCTGGAAGCATGGGATAAAGCCATCACCCTTAAGCTCTGCGGAATTCATCTCGCCGGCCTCTACATATGTATCAATGTTGTAAATTAAAAGTGCATTGTCTCTATCCCAGAACTGGGCTGCCTTCATAGCTGTAGTAGCCTGACCATCTGTAAGATAATCAAGCACAATTACATGATAATTCTTGATGCCAAGCTCCTGACATTTTCCGCTAATGAAAGCCTCAACATCAGCTGCCTCATCCTTCATAGCGATGAAAACATACTGATTCACTTCATTTTTGTAGCCTTCTAAGCTGATGAGTGACCACTCAAACAAAGTCTTGCCCTTTGCCTCAATCATGTATTTAGGCACTGTGTAGCCCATCTTTCTAAAACGTGAGCCGAGGCCCCCCATTGTAATTACTATGTCGATTTTACTCATGACATTATTCTCCTTTGTAAACTGTTTATTAATTAAAAAGGTGCTTTCCACTGGCTCGTTACACCCTCAGGTGTTCCAGTGAATGCCTCCATTGTAGCCGATGTTTCTGAGCTAATGCCCTCTTTCTTCAATACCGTATTTACGGTATCAATTATTATCTGAATATCTAATGCGAAGGACACGTTACGAGTGTACCAGACGTCCATGGCGAATTTATCTTCCCAGGATACGCTGTTGCGACCGTGAGCCTGCGCGTAGCCAGTGAGGCCGGGGCGCACATCATGGCGGTGGCGCTGCTCCTCATTATAAAGCGGAAGATATTGTACAAGCAGCGGACGTGGGCCAATAATTGCCATATGTCCCACGAGAATATTAAAAAGTTCTGGTAACTCATCTAACGATGTGCTTCGTAAAAATCTGCCGTACTTGTTCAAACGCACCTCATCTGGCAAAAGCTGTCCTGACGCATCCTTTCGGTTATCCATGGTGCGGAACTTTACTAATTTAAAAACTCGCTCGTGGTATCCAGGCCTTGCCTGAGTGAAGAAGGGATTGCCGCCCATGAAGATGGTTCCCAAGACTATCAGTATCACTAAAAGTGGCGACAACACGACTATCCCTACTAATGCCAATACAAAATCTATTAATCGCTTAAAACATTTTGCATACATAATTATTTATCATTCTCCTGCCCTGGAAGAGGCCTGAACTTTCCTGTCAGCTCCTCCACATCTATCTTCATAACTGTGACTATAGAAACCATACGTTCATCAAATGTGAACTCGTCCTTACCTGTCTGTGTTTTCATTATAGCCTGCAGTCCCTTATCTTTTTCCGCCGGGTCATCCACAAAGGTAATCTTTCCGGTTCCCATAAGGCATTCATAGCTTACTCCATATTGGCATGCCATCCTGCCTTCAAAAGGCTCAGCATAAAGCTCCATTGTGAAACAGCACTCTGGATTCTTTCTCATAATATCCAGCTTCCTGCCGGTGTGCCCACTATGAAGATAAAGAATGTAATGTCCATCAGACTCGTCTCTTGCGACACCATAGTTCATAGGCACCACATATGGTTTTCCATCATCCACCAGGCCTAGGTGAAGGTATAAGCAATTGTTCAGTATGTGGTCTATCTTATTTGGGTCAGTAATTTCCCGTTCTCGTCGTGTCATTTATCTCTCCACTTTATAAAATCACAAATAGTGGGGACAGAAAATTTCCCCACTATTGATATGACATAATCTATTATTTTTCTGACAATTAGCGCACAAAATTATCCTATTATCTCTTCATATCTTGCGCTGACCTTCCTCCAGTCCAGCACTTCGAAAAATTCCTTAATGTAATCTGCTCTAAGATTCTTATATTTAAGATAATATGCATGCTCCCAAACATCCAATGCAACAAGAGGAATCATGCCGGTTCCCTCGGAAATTGGATTGTCCTGATTGCCTGTTTTAGAAACTGCAAGCTTTCCCGATTTGTCTGTAGAAAGCCATGCCCACCCAGAACCAAACTGTGTGGTAGCTGCTGTGGTGAGCTGCTCCTTAAGTGCATCAAGTCCTCCAAAAGTCTTATCAATAGCCTCTGCCAGCCTTCTCAGCCAGCTCATTAAAAGTCTTTGTATATGTAGCATGGTGTTTGCCATGGTGAGTCTCCACAGTGAGCTTGTCAATGTGTGGCTCGAGAGCATCTGTTGCATATGGCAATTTAATCTGTTCGTACATTGTAAAAACCCTCCCTTGTGTTATAAATTTTTATTAATTATACACTATTTTGAGCCTCTATTGCCAACTATTAGTTCCTCAACTAGCCTCTATAATTCTAAGTTGAGCATCAGCTACACTAAGGCATCTCATTACGTGCCCCATGCCGATATTAGGATTTGCATCTGCTCTAAAAACTATGTCGTAATTATTGTTCATTTAGTATTATTTACCTGCATCAGAGTTTCTAAAGGTAACAACAGTCTCCTTAATCTTCTTCACAGTGCCCTCAGCCTCATTAGCGTAGGCCAACTTCATTAGCTCACCGAGCTGTCCGATAAAAGCAAGCGAATCAAACTTTATAGGCTCTGCAACGTGAATCATGTGATTCTCAGTTTCCTTAAGGCCTTCCTCGCTCATGAGCTTTTCTTCGTAGAGCTTCTCGCCTGGACGAAGACCGATTTCCTTGATTTCGATATCGATATCAGGACGAAGACCTGCAAGCTCAATCATGTTGCGAGCCAAGTCAAGAATCTTAACTGGCTCACCCATATCAAGAACGAAGATTTCTCCTCCAGATGCATTGGCTCCTGCTTTAAGCACAAGCGAAACCGCCTCTGGAATAGTCATGAAATATCGGATGATATCCCTGTGTGTAAGGGTAACTGGGCCACCCTCGGCAATCTGCTTTTTAAACAGAGGTACAACCGATCCGTTAGAACCAAGTACATTTCCAAAACGTACTGCCACATACTCAGTATGACCTGTACCTGCTACAACCTTTCCCATCTCATTGCTGTCCACATCCACCTGATGTGTGATAAGACATGGGAGCTTATCCTCCTGATGAGTCTGCACCATGTAATCAAATGTCTGGATTATCATTTCGCATATACGTTTTGTGGCGCCCATAACATTTGTAGGGTTAACAGCCTTATCTGTGCTGATAAGGACGAATCTGTCACAGCCATATTTCATGGCAGCATAAGCAGTTTTGTAGGTTCCCACCGCATTATTCTTGATAGCCTCGCAAGGGCTGTCCTCCATAAGTGGTACATGCTTGTGAGCCGCTGCGTGGTAGCAAATATTTGGTCTGTATGTCTCAAAAACTGACTCGATACGACGAGCATCACGAACCGAACCAATCAAAGTAACTAAATCAAGATATGGATATTTCTTCTTAAGCTCCAGCTGAATGTCGTAGGCATTATTTTCATATACATCGAAAATAATGAGCTGCTTTGGCTGATACTTTGCAATCTGTCGACAAAGCTCTGAACCGATAGAACCGCCACCGCCTGTAACAAGAACGACCTTGCCCTGAAGCTGAGCAGCCACATCCTCCTGGTGGAGGCTGATAGGATCGCGTCCAAGAACATCCTCGATAGTGATGTTCTGAAGATTTCCAGCACTGATAATTCCAGCCTTCTCAGCATACATATTGGGAAGCTGCTTGATTTTACAATTTGTCTGCTGGCAAATGTTAATCAGATTACGCTTCTCGCTAGGACTGAGGCTTGCTATCGCAATGAAGATTTCCTCGATGCCATAATCCTCTACAGCCTTGAGAATCTTATCTCTTCCACCAATAACCGCCACGCCGTCAATGTAGCGTCCCCACTTGTTAGAGTTGTCATCGATGATAGCCGCAATCTTTGAATTGCCATGGGCTCCGCCATCTACAAAATTTACATCGCGTAGAATCATACGACCAGCAGAACCGGCGCCAATAAGGAGTACCTTCTTCTCATCCTGCAACGCCACGTTCTGATTAGTGCGCATAAGAAGGACAAATCGATACGAAAATCTAATCATCACCGCGAAGAAAAACTGGAAGCCGATACCGAATACGTAATATGAAATTGGCATTCGCTGAATAAAAGCTGTAACAACAACCACCTTACAGAATATCGTAATTACGGTAGCGTAAATCAAACGCTTCAACTCAAAGAAGCTGGCGAATCGCCAAATACTGCGATAAAGTCCGAGCAACTTATAAACTACCACTGTAAAAATCGCATAAGGAACGATGATGCGATAATACATGGATAAATACTGCCAGCCAATATGGGTAAAACGGCAGTCAAATCTAAGCCATAAGGCCAAAAAATATGACAGTATAACTGTCAGCAAATCATATATTAAGAGCAAGTAGGCAATGAATTGCCAGTGTTTTATTCTCTCTAAAAATTTAAGCATTATGTGTTAACCTCTTTTGTCATGATAATTATCAAGGTATATTTTAGCATACTTCGATAAAACGGGCGAGACTATATGTCTCTATTGTTCTAGTGTTTCGCAACACACAAAAGAGCTAGTCGGCCTGACCGCTACTAGCTCTTTTAAAAAGACAAATTTTAATTGTTTATATTGTAATTTAAATTAAGGAGTTTTGCAATTGCATCCTGCAATACCCTAGAATAATTTAATCCAGCTTGATCCGCTTTTACTGTCATCCAATATGGTATAGTACAATTTTTTCGTACTGCACGATTGTCATATTGCTTTCTATACTCAGTAAGATCTACATCTACCATTGTCTGCAACCCATCTGAATAATCAAATACTTCCTTGTTAGCCTTTGCTTTTTTTACCGCTTCTTTATAGTTAGAAGATTTTGGCAAATCATCTTCTTTATCCATACAGGCTATACCTATGTAATCTCTAGCCATTTCAATTGCATCTGCCAAATCCTTACCTTCAGTATAACCATCTAAGTCGGGAATAAATACTAAAAAATCTTCCCCATACTCTTTAATTAATACTGGATAAGCAACTTTCATAGTAATTTCCCCTTTCTAATCTAAGCTAAATGACAGAGATACCAAGTAAGGTAGGGATTAAATCCCCGCCTTCTTGATAATCTGCTTTGCCGTTATCTCATTGAGTTCTTTATGTCTCGGCACAACTAACTGAATATTTCCATTAGTATAAATATCATGACCTCCACCATGTCTCAACAGATAATAGCCAGCATTTTCAAGGTTTTTAATTAAAATTTGTCTTTTCATCTTGCCACCTCGAAAACGGAATATTTAATTCATTTATAATTATACGCATTATATACGCATTGTCAAATGCCATTCTATTCTCACATAATCTTTACCATACACATAAACATCTGGATGCCAAGTTACTACCTGCCTACCTCTGCAGAAAAGCATGAAAAAAATATTGGCGTTTTTATCATTTATCTCGATTGGTTCAATTCTTGCACCTTGATTTTGTTCGTACTTTTCCTGAGTGTAATCTGTCTGTGCACCTGCAATGTTCTTCTCTTTATAAGAAATCCCTGCCTCATCCAATAATTGTTTGAGGCAGAGATTTTCGTGCTCTAGTTGTTCTATTTGCTGTTTCAGTTCAGATATTTGCTGTTGATATGATTCCATCACTTTTCTTATCTCACAACCTTCTCAAAGTCCGCCTTTGGATGCTTGCAAATCGGACAGATGAAATCATCAGGCAATTCCTCGCCCACATACTCATATCCGCATATGCGGCATCTCCAAACTGTCTCGCCCTTTGGTGTGGTTCCAACAGCCTCAGGCTTTGGCTTGATATTATTCTGGTAATATTCATATGTGACTGATGGTACATCAGAAAGCACAGTCATAAATGTAGGCTCACAGATAAACAGTGTATGCGAACCTAAATCAACTGTCTCCACAACCTTCAGCGAAAAGTATGCATTAGTTCCAGCAACAATATATGGGATTCCATTATCTGCCTGTTTGTAATTCTCCTTTGGATAATCAGCAAACTTATCTATATCACGACCTGACTGAAATCCAAAATGCTTGAACAAGTCAAAGGCAGCATCCTGACTAATGACAGAAATGTTGCAAGCGCCAGTTTCTTTCACCATATCGTGAGTGAAATTCGCCTTGTTAATTGCTACGGAAATACGATTGGGCTCCGATGCCACCTGAATAGCTGTGTTGATGATACAGCCATTAGCTCTGCCATTACGCACCGCTGTGCATACAAACAAACCATAGGATAACTTGAACATTGCCTTAGTGTTCATTTCTGCCATAATAAACCCCTCCTTTTAATTACAACCAATTTGAATCCATTTCATCCTTTAAGTCTTGGAACATTTTCACATATTTTTGCTTGGAATTATTGATAATGCTCTTTGCAATAGCCTCGTTATAAGAATGTGCGACATTATTTCTATCAACAAGTGCAGCCAACCATATCTCTTCATCGTTTATCAATCCCGCACTGTACGCTGCTTTGATAATTTGTCTTGGGGAACCTGTCTTAAAATCCATATATCCCCCATTTTCCATTATCTCTTTTATAGCTTTCCATGCTTGTTCAAAACATATTTCAAACAAACCTACCATACCAGTAAGCTCAACAGCACCTACCGGTTCTTCATAATCATAAATATGCTTCAAATTATTAAGTGCATTTGCAAAATTCTCATATTTTTTCATATATTACTATTCCTTCTTTTTTTATCGATTCCAATAGTTCTTTTTGCACAGGACGCTCTAAGTCGATAATATCGAATTTTAGTAACGTATCTATTTCTTCATCCACTTCTAAAATAAATGCGTTAGAATCCCCGCCACAAAAAGCTAAATCTATATCGCTTCTTTCTTTATAATCTCCCCTAGCCCTAGAGCCAAATAATATTACTTTATCTACTTTATTCCTTTTAGCAGCCTTAATGATTTCTTCACATATATTCTTTTTTAACCCGTTTTCCACAGAGTCTACCTCCCAACAACAAATAAAAAAGCCAGCGTCGCAAACAGGATGCTATGCGGAAACTAAGTCCTAATTATTCCTGAACAAGAGTCACGTGGCTAGCTATAAATTATTATATTTTATGGGGTAGTTATTCGCAAGTTGCTTACACAAGCCTACCATCCCATTGGAAGATCAAGCTTCCTAATGAAATTCGACACATCCATACGCATAGCCCCTGTAACTGACTTAGAAGATTTGATATAAACTTTACCTAACTCCGACCTTATGCTTACATAAGAACCGTCATCCCTGTATATCTTCATTTCCTCTGGTGGATTTTTAAGGATACTCAATGGATTGTTCATCTTTTTCAATGCTTGAATTTCACTATCAATCATATAGAATTCAATATCAGTTATCTTTCTTGGTTTCTTCAACCCCTTTGTGCGGGAACTACCATCAGTATTTTTAAATCTATCTGCAAATATAACGTCATCACGCATCCTATTGAGCAGATCTGCTATATCAAGAATATTTGTAATAGCTTTCCCAGAAAGAACACCTTCGACTACCTTGCGATATTCATCTGAAGTTACTTCAATACCCATCTGCTCTTTGTCTGGATTCTGTTTAAATGTTTTTCCATTTTCGTATTTTATGCTGTATGTGTAGTTTAGTCTCATATTAATAGTTCCCCAACCACTAAGCCAACTTTATTTTACACTGCTTTCCATAGCAGGAAATCGCATATCTGAGAATAGTTTTGTATCCTTCGTATTTTAATTGACTATCATATTTTTTCTGTATAAGCTGGCTTATCTTTGAAGTAATTCCATACTTCATCACGAAATGCTATTCTGATAGAATTGTTAGGAATTTTCAAAGGCATTAAAGGCATTTCTTCTGTAACCGTTTTTGATAAATAGCCTGTTTCAACTAAAGCAGACCAGATATTTTCTCCACTTTCAAGAATCCTATGATAAGGAATATTGTCATTTATTGTGCAATCAATTGTATCTCCAGCTAACAGTCGTTCGAATTTCTCGTTAACATCCTCAGTCTTTCCTAGGAAACTATGTATCAGTGTAAGAGATGTTTCTGATGTATTAACCCAATAACTCTTTGGGCCCATCGCCTCACTATATGTATCATCTAAAATAGAACGGACATACAACAATACATCCCATGGGCAGTACATCTTTGTTCTACCAAAAATATATCCATCATACCATTCTGCAACAGTATCATACCTATCTGATATTCCGGCATCTTTCAATATTTTTATAACATCTTCATCAGTGAAACCAATATACGAAGCAAAACTAGGTGATAGAATAGTATAAGGAATAATATTATTTACGCCCGTATAAGTACTATTTTTCACAGTAAACAGGCACCCCGAAAGCATTACCGCCTTGACATTCTCGTTAGTCTTGCAAACATAACTGAGCATATGCTCTATCATGTCTCTAACCTTATCGTAAGCATCTGTTCCCAAAGCCTTTGCCATAGGCACATCATACTCATCGATAATGACAAATACCGGCTTACCATAATACTGCTTCAACATTTGACATATCAAATCAATTGCTCTTTCAGTATTTGCCTGATCCGTCTCTTGCGCCCAAAGCTTTTTAAATAGACTCCTATTTACATCACTTATATTTGGATTATCATCTTCTACAAGAAACTTATTATCTTCGCAAAGCTTAGAAATCGCTATAGAAAACGCCTGATTAATAGAGTCAATATCTTCCCCGAATATCTCTTTTAACGAAATAAAGACAACTGGATATTGATTCATATACTCTGCGACAACATCTGAGTGCTTCATTATATCAAGTCCATCAAAGATATCTCTACTATCCTGTCTAATATCGAGGAAGTCTCTGAACATAGTCATAGTTAAAGTCTTTCCAAATCTTCGAGGGCGCGCAAATAAAACTGCTTTATCGAATTTATCTACTAGATATTCTTTAAGCATTTCTGTTTTATCTATGTAATATGCTTTATTCTCTCTAAGCTCTCTAAAGCTGTCATATGAGGATTTTATGTTCATTTCAGATACTCCTTTTATGTTTATGATATTAGCATAGTTTTTTCACTTAATACAATAAACTTAATTTTTTATCCGCGAACTCAAAAATGAACTCATATCATTTGAGTTTCCATACAATATATTTGTATTCACTTGAGTACCATACCTACCTGCACACTCTATGGACAGGTCTACCCAAGTTCTTAATGCCACTCGATAATGCGTGTAAGGAATGATTATAATTGGTATATACACTGGCTAATATCATATTAACATATTTAACTCCAAATATATTAAAGCTGTAATGAGATTAGTAAACAATGTTTTTCTCGTTCTTTTTATATTTGATATTGAAAATACCGTTTTGATATTAGACAATATAATTAATATCGATGAAGAAGATAGTCAGTAACAAACCCAATGTTAGCTCTATATTATCTCAGCAATATTACTCATATTTTTAATAAGGGATTTAATAGTCTATTAAGATTCTTCGAATTCACATAATAAAAACTATAGGAATTCTGATATTTAAAAAGAATTTCTTTTTTGAGAAGGGAGATATAATGAATAAGCAATTAAAAATGGATTTACATATCCACACTCCAGCATCTAAATGTTATTTGGATGAAAAAACAGATGAAACATATATGAATATACTAAAAGAGGCTGTCAAGAAGAACGTAAATATAATTGCAATTACCGATCATAATACTATTGCCGGCTATAAACATTTCTTTGAAATTAAAGACTCTCTAGATAATGAAAAAAATATACTATCTCAATATCAAAATGAAACTGAGACAATAAAAAATCGCTTAAAAGCAATTGAAGAAATATTAGATTTATACAAAAAAGTTTGGATTCTCCCTGGGGTAGAGATTACTTTAAATCCAGGTGTTCACATAATTGTGATTACATCAAATGATAGAGCTGATGACTTGTCGTGTCTATTGGACGACATTGGATATAATGACAATATGAGAGGTGCTGATTCAGATGGACTACCCAATATAGACATTCATAATTTCTTAGAATTGCCTTCGTTAAATGATAAAATTGTATTTGCCCCTCATATTGACAGTGACAAAGGCATATATAAAGAACTGGGTGGCTTATACAGAGCGGATGTTTTTAAATCTGATATTATTTGTGCTGTTTCTTGTAATTCATCCACTCAACTAGAGAAAGTTCAAAAATTAATTAAAAATGACACGAATTATCGAAGAAATTATGTTTGGGCATATTTAAATGCTTCAGATGCACATAGAATTGAGGATGTTGGGAAAAAGACTTCATTTGCTAAACTTGAGACTAAGACATTTGAAGCATTAAAAAACGCGTTGATGAATTCAACAGAATTTATTTCTGATATAGAAAATCAAGACATTGAAATGTTTATAAAATCACTAGTTAAACGTCAGCGTGCGATAATGATATCCAATGACAACAACTTACAAAATGAATTTGTTAAAGTTATATGTGCAGCGTTAAATAGTGAGTATCGTTGCATTATATTGGGTGTAGATAAAGACGCAAGAATTGTAGGAACAACTATTTCTAGAGATGAGCTTGATAAATTAGTTGATAATTCTAGAAAAGATATCGTTAATTTTCAGAACAACCCTGTCGGTGTGATTACAGAACAATTGGGAAATGCCAGATATGTTCATGTTGTTCTTTTAAAAAATCCTGCGACGGCGCTTTGTTATATAAAATCAAGCGATGAGGTTTATGTGTATTCTAAAGAAACACGGAAAGCGAAAATATCAGACATTGAATATATTGTTCAAAATAGATTGTTATCCGGATTAGAAAAGTTTCAAGAAAAAAATGATAATACAATATCAGAGATAAAAGACAATCTCAACACAGTTCAATACCCCGTAGAAAAATACAAACTTTTTAAAACACTAGAAAATGGCATGCGGTATTTGGCAACTTTAGTAAAATATAAACATGTTGAATCAATGAATAATCCTAATATGTGGGATACCTTTAGAGTTGGAAACGCTAATGGAGCAGTGTTTATGGCAAAAAATGAAGAGGTTGTGTTGGATTATGCCGTTTTAAGATTTTCATGTCCTAGAAGTTGCAATGAATATTCAGAAGAAATATTAAATAATATGTTTATTGTTAATAGTTCTTGTTTAGTAATCACGAATAAAGGCGGAACATATTTATTAGAAATTGATGAAACGGATAAATCAAAGTATTATCTTGATAGTGAAGCTGATTATCTATGTATTAAAATAACTGATGAACAAACATTAAATAACTATACATTGATAGCTTGGCTGAAATCCAAGGCTTTTCTCTGGTATATAACAAGATTAACAGGAACGACTAAACTTTATCTCCCAAGAGTTTATAATTCTATCATTGTTCCAAATCTTAAATGTTTAAATCCGAAGAGTGAAGTGGAAAAAATATCTAAAAAAATATTGGAAGCTGAGAAATCTTTTCTAAAAGAAAAAGATTTAATAGAATCTAATGCTCAAAATGATATGGAAAATGAAGAGAAATATATAGATGAGCTAAATAATCTTATTAATATATATAATAGCACCGTAAATGGAATGGTTAATCAAATTGATGAAATCATTTTTAATGAGCTAAGAATAAACGAACGGCAAAAAGACATTATTAACAATGATTTAGTTGCATTTGGATTAGCAGTTCAACTTCTTGAAGATGACAATAATCCAGTCCCTGCTAATTAGTCAAGGCTTTTAAAAATCTCGAGCCTTTGAAAAAATCTTGATTGGGTCTTCTATGATAAAATTTTTAAATATCAAGGAGGCCCATTTTATTGCAAACAAGAGATGTGACGTTTATAAGTTATTGACTTACATCTTGTTGATTTATACTTAAAACTGACCCGGGGCAAGCTTAAGTATTAATCAACAACTACCAGCAGTGTCCCCTATCTAATCTAACAATTGTTGATATTCTCTAACTATATCTCTCCACAGCTTATCAAAAGCCCTTCGGTCATCTTCGCAGCATTTCAAAACTCCAAAAGTACAACTCTCACTTGGATGCGTATTTATAGCTAATGTAGTAAGAAAATATTCTAAATTACTCGCAAAGTTAGCTATATCTATATTGTTGTAGACACTAGATTCTCCCCTTAATTTCCTATGCTGTGCTATTATTCTAAGTTGCTTAACGCCTACGTCTAGTTCATCAATAATACTTAATTCAAACGGCTTTGTCCAAAAGCACTCATCCATTACATTAAAATTATGTTCATTAAAAACTTGTAAATATTCTTGTTTTATCGCCTTCTCATTAAGAAGATTATAGATTCTTTGTTCGTGTTCATATTTCATAGCTAATAATTGATTCACATCGAAATTACCAGAATCTATTATTTTATGATGATTAGGGCAACATAATATCAAATTATCTATAGCGTTTGCTTCAGCATTCGTTAATTGTGGATTATAACGCGCACTTCCTGGCTCTAACCCCTGAATATGGCAAATATTACTTGTGTTAATTCCATTTGTAACTAACTGATTATTACATCCTCGAAATTCACACTGATTTCCAGATTTTGCATAGAGTTCTTTTACGACATTCAATGGTATACTTCTTTTCATATTCTTCACCACATCTCCATTAATCATTTAACTCCGATACTTTTACCCATCTGTCATTGTTTCCTATTAACATCCACTCCAGGACAGTTCATACGAACAATAAAAATGAATACTAATCAAATCGGCGCCTCTACTTCGGCGCCTTCCAGCTACTCTCCACCCCATCAGGCGTCCCTGTAAACGCCTCCATGGTAGCCGAAGTCTCCGAGCTGATTCCCTCCTTCTTCACCACCGACTTCACAGTATCAATCAAGATCTGCACATCCAGCCCGAAGGACACATTCATTGCATACCACACATCCATGGCAAACTTATCCTCCCAAGACACGCTGTTTCGCCCGTGAACCTGCGCATAGCCAGTGAGCCCCAGACGCACATCATGACGGTGACGCTGCTCCTCATTGTAAAGCGGAAGATACTTCACCAGCAAAGGTCGTGGCCCAACAATCGCCATATGCCCCACAAGGATATTGAAAAGCTCTGGCAACTCATCCAACGACGTGCCGCGCAAAAATCTTCCATACTTATTCAATCGCACCTCATCTGGAAGCAACTGCCCTGACGCATCCCTACGATTATCCATTGTGCGGAATTTCACCTACTTAAATACACGCTCATGATATCTAGATTATTATGCGACCATTCCTACCCGCCCACTCCGTGGCCAGGTCCACCCGAGCTCCCTAGACCACTCGCTAGCGCGAGCAAGGAAGGATTGTAATCGGCTTCGCCGATGGATAGATACATTCCTTATATAATAAGATCCATTATCATAAGGGATTATTTTACTACTGCATAAAGAAGCGTTCACCTGAAAGAGGAGACCAATTCAAACTGTCTATCGCTTTTGCATATGGTACATGGCGAACACACTTTACTGGTTTTATCTGTTTTACACCTTTTGCAGGCTTGATCTTTTTTATTGGTTTAGCTGGTCCGCTACCTCTAGTATTATCTGTAAAAAACACACAATACCCATTCTTATCACGAACCCATCCCCTTTCAAATCTGCCAAGTTGAGTCCCTCTATAGCTATATACAATACTGTCATATAAGTACGCTACAGGTGTACCACTATAAAGATATATCCCCTCATTATCATCAGTATAAGCCACAGCTCTCCCTGTACAATCATAAAAAGTCATATCTAGCTCCTAATACTATATATTATATCAATATCATCTATTGTTAGCTCATTCTTTTCATCAGTATCGTTAATAATTGTTTCCATATAAACTTGAGCATCAATTAACACATTTGTAACCGTACTAAGTCCTTGTGTTCCTATCATTCTATATATTAAATCCATTATTATTTCATCAACATAACTATGTAAATGTTCAACTAAGGGAACGATATTTTCTGCAGCCTCACCTGAGTGTATTATCGCATTTCTTACTCGGTAAAGGCGTTGAATATGCCAAACTATTCTTTTTTCATATCTTTGTAGTTCTGTAATCAGAGTCTTTTTGTCTTTAAATACATCATCATATAACTGACACATTCGACTTCTAATCAAAGGATAGTTTGCCAAATAAATGCATGCTTTTTTCCGCGCTTCTTCATACTTCTTTAATGATAATAAACAAGCTATTTTGTATTCCTCTGTCCCATCTTCATCTATTAATCCAATCAAAGCTCTATAGTCATGCTCTTCAAGATTCCCTTTCAAATAATCGTGCATTTCATGCACTATTACGTTTATATAGTTTCTTTTTAAGATTGGAATAACATTCTTTAGTATTTGTCTAATTTTACTACTACCACTTTCCCCTTCATCAACACCTATTATCTCCATAACTGACCATAAATTCAGAAAAGCTTTGTTTATGTCCAAGCTTGAAATAGCTGTATTGTGAGTGCGTATTATATTATCTATTCTATATAAATCATTTTGTGCAGCATTTTTCAGCAAATGAGTGATAACCCACTCGGAGTTTTGCCCAAGTGTTTTATCATCATAATCTTTAGAATAGAAATGTCTATCCTGCATTATTGGAACAATAGATTTACCTCTAAGTGATGAAACGACATAACAGTTCTTTACAACCTTCATTTTTTCTCGATTACCGAGAAAACGGTAATACCTCATGAACAAATCAAAATCCCCGTACGCTCTTCCTGCTGCCCCATAGGAATCAAGTGCCGTCTCAACTATACAAACACATACTTGTTTACTCTTATCATATTTAAGCGGTATATCTAATTCACCAGTCTCAAAAGATAGATTCAATCTCTCCTCTAAAATACTTTTAAAGATTTCAATCTTCTTATCAACCACAAAATAGACCTCGTAATCATTATCAATTCCTGTAAACTTATCAAGAAATGATTCAAAATTATCTATACTAACAGCTTTGTTAGCGAACGTTTTCTTACATTCGTTATAAATATATTGATTATTGTAACCCATATTTATCAACATTGTTATGTAGCAACGCAATGCTTGCTCAATCTTTTTCTTTTCTCTAGGATTCTTTACTGTCGCTTTAAGTGTATCCTTAGACCATCTAGGATATTCTGACATAACATGAATAAGATAGTGCATTGTTCTTCGCTGTTCATGTATTGAATTTCCTTTAAGTCTACCAATAAAATATTTTATTTGTCTCTCCGAGAAATGCTCTTTAACTACAATATCTTTTTCGAAAGACTCTGTAAACTCCTCTAATATATTCGTCAAATGAACTTGTTCTATCAACCCTTTTTCAACTTGATTGTACACATTTAAAAATTCATATGCCAACAAAAAAGAATTATACACTGGCACTTTATATATATGAGACGTGTATCTCATGAGCATTTCTTCTATCCTTTGAACACAATAAAGCACTCCATCATGACTCGTCTTTCCACCAGCATTGCCAATAATCGAAAACCTCATATACTCCCCCTAGCCAAAAGATATTTATAACGTAATCTATAGTTTCAAAGTACTTATACAGTTTTATAAAATTATTTCCTACCCCAAATGCCTCAGCACCCCATCCACGGCATCCTCTACATCATAATGCTCTTCCAAATACTTAAACCCAGCATCCCCCAGCACACTTAAGTCTGCATCTAACGCCGCATTCACACACTCTACAAATGCATCAGCATAATTGCTTGGGCACCACTAGCCGAAGCCTCCGCTCTCTATTACGGTGCCAACATCTGTGCTTACATCTGTTGCTGCAATAACTGGCACTCTTGACTGCATATAGCAAAGCAATCTGCTTGGAAAATTTGGAATTGTGAAATTGTAATCTAAAAAGATTAAACCAACATCGCAGGCACTTACCAACAAATCGTAATCATCTTTCGGCAATCTCTTCATTACTTTTACGTGTGCCGGATTCTCACTATCTACATAGTTCTGAATCTTATACTGATCTGTACCATCCCTAGTTTTCCCTAATAGCTTTTCTGTCAGCCTCTTCACCTAATCATTCTACTCCTAGACAACAATGTAACTAGCTATATTGAATAGAATTATAACACCATTCCCGCCCACTCCGTGGCCAGGTCTGCCCGAGCTCCCCAGACCACTCGCTGACGCGAGCAAGGATGGATCATAATCGGCTTCGCCGATAAATCATCTCTCCCCCACAAACTCCCCAATCTGCCTATCCATCACAGCCCCTACATCCTCGCCATTAAGATAAGCCACCGACCACTCAACAATCTTCTCCATAGTAGTCTCAACGTTCCAAACAGGCTTCCAGCCAAATGTTGTCTTCAGCTTGCTGCAATCCAACTTGAGGAAATTAGCCTCATGAGGTCCGCCATCATGCTTGTTAACCCAACTGGCTCCGTTCAGTCCCGAACCAGACACACCCGATTCAACAGTCCCGTTCCACTTATCACAGAACAGCTGCACCAACTCACCAGTTGTCCAGCAATCACTATCATCAGGGCCAACATTGTAGCTTCCAGCCAGCGCCATATCCTTGTACTGTGCCTCAGCAATCATGAGGTAAGCCATAACAGGCTCGAGCACATGCTGATAAGGACGTGTAGAATATGGATTGCGCACAACAATCTCCTGACCAGCTGACACGGCACGGATGCAATCTGGAATGATTCTGTCGTTGGCAAAGTCACCACCGCCAATTACATTACCGGCGCGACATGTGGTAACCGCTGGTGCAACCACGCCATAAAGCTTCTCATATTCCTCATCGGTAAAGAACGAATTCTTGTAGCTTGAAGTAACCAACTCAGAGCATGACTTCAAATTAGAATAAGGATCAAATCCATTAAGCTCCTCATTCTCACGATACCCCCACTGCCACTCCTTGTTCAGATAAACCTTGTCAGTGGTAACATTCACAAACGAACGCACACTTGGTGTGCGACGAACAGCCTCGCAAATGTTAACCGTTCCCATAACATTAGTCTCATATGTATATACTGGATCCTTATATGAATCGCATACAATCGGTTGAGCCGCCATGTGAATCACAATCTCAGGCTTAACCTCTTCAAACACCTTAAGCAAATGTGCCAAGTCTCGGATATCTCCCTCTACAGGACTCATCTGTGAAGCCAAGCCAAGCATATCAAATAGCGATGGCTCTGTCGGTGCCTTCAATGCATAGCCTGTCACATCCGCGCCAGCATTAATAAGCGCCTTGCACATCCATGAGCCTTTGAAACCCGTGTGCCCTGTAACTAATATTCTTTTTTCCCTTGTAAAAATCCAAATTCATTTCAGTTATCCATTTTTGTTTTTGTGGTACCATTCCTCCCCAGGCCTCTGGCACTAATCTGCCACTAGCCACAACTACTACTCAGCCTTATTGTTAGAAACCTGATACCATATATACGAATCAATCTGCTCTTGTGTATATCCCCCTGCAATCTGCACCTCACTGGCTTCCACTTTTGGATAATTATTCTTATCGTAAAAGCTTAGTGCTCTTAAATTATCAGGAGCGACACACCAATAGACATTCTTCACTTTGTATTCATCAAAGGCTATGTTTATAATTTGCGCCATTGCCCATTTTGAGTATCCTTTACCCATTGCAGCTCGACCTACTGTAATTGCAAATTCTGCTGTAGTATCTGTTATATGCTTCAAACTAACCGTCCCCATGTAATAATCATTATCATCGACTATTGCTAGGTGTATATTATTAGCATCCTTACTATTTTTAATAAAAGCGATACAATCTTCCAATGTCTTCGCCGCAAAATTAGCCTGTAACTTTTCTACTACAAAATCATCATGCATCCATTCGAGCATAGGCTCAGCATCTCTTATCTCTAATGGTCTAAGTTTCATAATTATATTTCCTCCAGTAAAAACTTATTATTAGGGATTATTTTATCCTCAATCGCTACATATCCAATTCTCAACCCAACTGTTGAAATAATAAACCCTTAAACAGTTATATATGATTCTCTTAATCGAAGTGTGTAATAACTTTTTACTAAAAACAAATTCACACGATTATCTACAATCCTATTTATATTTTCATCAAATTTTGTTTAATGCCCTAAATTTCATATTCTACAATTGGTAAACAACTAAACTATATAATGTTTTAGTAAAGGTATTTGATTTATTATAGCTGATGCACCTAATGACAAAAACAACACAAAAACAGATATTACAGGAACAGACACAACAGCACTAAATGTTAATGTATTAAATTTTAAAACCTCCGATAATTTCTCAATAAAAAACACATGGATTAATTACACTCCAAACCCATATTTTGATATGGTTATTGCAAATTTATTCAATGTTTCACTTCTGTAGTCATGATATTTAACTAGTGTATGAATTGCTACTGCTTCACATACAACGTTAACATTAAAATTACCATAATAGTTATTGCAATATTGTTGAGTTCTTATTGCAATTATTGAATCAACAATTATTGTAAAAGCAAATCCTATTACACCAATTATATATACTATACACCTATACCTCTTCTCTATTTTCCTTTTATCAAGATAATACCCTAAAACGAAATAGAACGAAAATCCTAATACCATATTCATACACATAGAGGAAAGATTAGTATTAACCGCACCTACAACTTTAGCTGCAAAATCATTTTTATATGCAATGAAGTCGTTTGTAAGCTGAATAATCCAAGTTATAAAAATGGCAAATATAAAAGATAGCCCTAAAAAATATTTAGTTGTTTTCTCTTCAGACACAATCTTCTTTAAGAATGGTGTACACATATACATTCCTATTATCATTAATATGAACCACATATGATAATGTCCCACGACAATTGAATCTAAATGAGCCTTTAACCCATATAATACTCCGTTCTCAAGAGTATCCTTATTCATCAAATGCATAAAACAAACTCCAAAAAACGAATGCAACTACCATACGAAAAATATATTTACTAAATAACTTCTTTATAGAAATCTCCCTATTCAAAAACAAAGTTCCACTTATCATAAGAAAAATAGGAACGCCCCATCTAACTATGCTTTCGTAAAAATTAAAAACTTGCCATTCCAAACTATTTACGTCGGTACAAGCCCAATTAAATGCCGAAACATGTAAAACACAAACTGCAAAAACTGCAAAAAATCTTAAATAATCACAATAAACCTTCCTCTCCATATAGCCTCCATCAATTTAAAATTTCATTTTTATTTCTCGTACTATATTATTTCATAAACACTTTTAATTATCCAAAAAAATATATAAAAAATTATTTTCCCCATTACAGATGAAAACAGCTTAAAATCTTTGAACTTTCCGTGTTTTTTTCTCACCCCCATTGAATCGTAGAAAACTTTGTTCTATATTCTAACTAGGTGTATGTATTACTTGGAACTACAAAAAATAAATATGAGAGGTGAGTTTATGAAAAGATTTGCAAAGATTTTATCTTTATGCATGGCTACTGTATTTGCGATATCCACATTTACGATAAACAGCTATGCTATGTCAAAAGTTGCTGAAGAGCACCGACGTGATTTGACAGCTGAAGAAATTACAACAATCCAAACAATCTTCGTAGCAGATCATTATGGCAAACTATATCCTGATGTAGTAAAAGAATTAGGTAATGATCCAGGAGTTCTTTTTAACCACTTTATTACTTTTGGTATTTGGGAACAAAGACAGCCTTCTGCATGGTTCAATGTTGACGCTTATGCAAGCAGAAACTATGATTTACAACCAATATTCGGTGATGATATCATTGTATACTACATGCATTACTGCACAACCAAAAATGAGTGGAAAACAAGACCTACACCAACTAAGGAGGGTGCCCTCTGGGACAATGCAAACGTTTATAGTGTTTATGACTTTGTTAAAGGACAGCAGGGACCTAAAAAAGGAGCTATACCTGTAATGACACCTAATAGTCATCCTGGTGTGTACGTTGAACAATTACAAAATGATGAAAAGAAGTAAATCTAATAAAGGAGCATCCATAGGGATGCTCCTTAAATTTATTTCTATTCCCCCATTAATTTCTTTCTATCTTCAAGAACTCTTCTAAAAAACTCCTGTTGTTCAAAACCCTCTTCTACAAACTTGCGGCCTGCTTTACCCATGGACTTCAAATCAGCAGACATAATTCTTTTCATGGCTTCAATAAGCCCTACAACAGACTTCTTCTCAATAACATATCCAGAAACATCTTTTATCATTGCATCAGTTGGGCCCGGAATGTTTGTAACAATAACAGGAACTGCCATAGCCTCAGCCTCTACAACCCCCATGCCAAAGCCTTCTCGATAACTAGGCAATACATAGGTGTCCATTGCAGCCAAGTATCTCTCTACATCATTTACAAAACCTGCGAAAATCACTCTAGGTTCTTCCTTAGCCCATGTCATTAGTTCAGCATCAATAGTAACATCTGCTTCATCTGGACCAACGAATAGTAGGTAAGTTTTTTTCTCCACTGTCAATAAATCTTTTGCCGCAGCAAGCAATTCATTAATACCCTTATCCCTGGTAATTCGTCCTACATAGCCAAAAACAAATGCATCTTCAGGAATCTCCAGTTTCTCGCGAACTAAAGCTCGCCACTCCTGCTTATGTTCTACCTGAAACTTATCAAGCTTCACACCACAAGCACTGCCATTCCAGATAACAGAACCCTTATCTTCTGGATATAATCCCTCAGCATGAGAGAAGTCTAAATTGCTTTTGCTATCTGGCTCAATCCATGTTGCAGATGAACAAACATATTTCTCCACTGCTTTGAATATAGCTCTCTTAATTCCTGAAAATCCAACAAAAGCCATACCCCACTGGCAATAAAGCCTAACAGGTACCTTTGCCATCTTTCCAGCCATAGAAGCATATAATGATGCATTTGGAGTAGAGTACTGAATCATATCAAACTTCTGCTCCTTGAAAAATCTTTTCATTTCAAGCATCGCACCTATACCGGCAAAACTTATACCTCGCTCCATCTTTATTGGGTGATAATAAATATATTCTGGCAGATTAGCACCAAAATCCTTATCCTCATCACAAACAAAAGTAATATCCCAATCAGTATGCTCATGAATATATTTTGTACTTTCCAAAATAAACGCATTTATCGTAGATGGAACAGTAGTTATATAACAAATCTTTTTCAAGATAAAACCTCCAAATTAAGAAAAGAAGAAATGCTTCCTTACTTGGAAACAGTCCGCCTAATCCCCTCTTCAAAACTCACGACTCTATAATCTACTCCCTCAATATCAGATAACTCAGAAGCATACTCTATTCCGCCGTATGCCTTTATCGCCAAAGAAGTCCATGAAAGTAGACATGCTCCCAAGCCCAATAACTTAGACTGTTTTCTTTTCACTCCCAATCCAGCTGCAATAGCTGACATCAACTCTACGGCGCTGACCGCCTTGTCATCCTGAGGCATATATACACCTGCTTTGTGACCTTCAGCCAACCTATAAATCAACTCTACCAAATTATCAATGTAAATAACACTCTGCTTCACATTATTAAATGCAGAAGGTATCGCTGGTAACTTCCTGACTATAGAAGCAAACCCCGTAATGTATCCCCCCTTGCAATCCTTACCATATACATTTGGTGGTCTTACAACTGTGACTGTGAAAGACTCATCAGCCAACTCACCAAGAGCCAGCTCGGCCTCATATTTGCTTTTTCCATAGAGACTGGTAGGGCTAGGCACTGAAGCCGCGTCAATGACATTACGCACCAGTTTCTTTTCCACACCATACACGCCCATGGTACTGAGGAAAATAAACTGCTTTACACCAGCAGCCTTTGCAACCCTTGCGATCTCCACTGGCAAAACAGTATTAACCTGATGATACGTCTCCCAATCATTTATTGTCTTGTTATGTACAATAGCTGCTACGTGAATCACCACATCAACTCTTGTGAAATCAAAGTCACGCCACAAATCATTTCTGGCATCCACTTCCACAACTTCATTTCCAGAAGCCTCCAGAAACCTGGTGCCGATATGCTGTCCTATATAGCTGTCCTTACCAATTATTACAACCTTCATTAATTCCCAAAAACTCCTTTATGGCATCAATCCATTTTCTTGTAGCATCTTATAATAATACTCGCTACTATCTTTATGCGATTCCTTTTCAGCTTTAATTATATTAATATCCCTCACACTCTCCCCCGTATATGGAAGTTCGAAAGTTTCAACATAATTATTATATGTTTCATTATGCATCCCTATACAATTTGATGCATCGAGCACATATCCTACCATATACAAAATTACAATTAATGCAGCGTAAATTGTAATTGGCTTGTTTGCTGCTTTAGCTACACCAACCCCTTTATCCATCAATAGCTCAAATCCATTCATAGCATAAGGGAACAACATAATGAAATATGTAATGGTGTACTGAGACTTTGTCTCCCAGAATAATAGAAACGTGAATCCACCTACAAAATTTAATAATAAAAATGACTTAAGTACAAAAAATTTATTATCTTCAAAAATAAGCCACAAGATTGTTCCTGCAAAAATAATAATCTGGAAGAAATTAAATATCTTAGCTGCTACAACGTATCCTTTTACACTCATAAATGCATCCAACCACTTAGGAAAGTTCACTCTGTGATTTCTAACCTGATTTATCCAGTAGCTCTGGTAAGTAGGCTCAATCCATGTGGATGCAATTTTTCTTGAAAAGAACTCATAAGCATTGTGCTTATCACCAAATAAAAATTTAATCCTATTAAAGGCTTCTTCTTTTGCAGCTTTCTCAGAAGCTGGCCCATCACAATCATTTGCATAATATACAAACAGAGGATAACCATTATACCAACCAGCCGTAGAGCCATCCTCCTGAAGTCCCATAGCAATCAAGCCCCATATACCTGTGGACTCTCTCAATTCTATTCCCATTTTTTTAGAAAGCACCATCTTTGGAACTACCGCAAAAATACCAAGTGATAAAAACATTGCCAAGATAACTACAAATATCTTATAAACCTTTGTCTTATCCATTGCTCCCTTAACTATAGCAAAAATCACAAGTGCTACGAAAAATATTACAGCACTGCTCTTTACCATATAAGATAAGCCTAAAGCCACGGCACATTTTAATATATGAGTCCACTTATGTGTCTCAAAATAATCCACCTCTGCATCAAAAGCAATCAATGCCAATGTCACGTGCCATATGTTTCCATATACGAAAGACGCATACATGATAAGTGGATAAAAAATAATGCCGCAGGCTAATGTACAAACCTGTGAAAAACGCGAACCACCAAATTTATCCCATGTTTCTACGATTTTCTTATATATCAGTGTGATGCCCACTACATTTAATAACTGCATGAATACCACATTGTAATCACCAACAAAAATTGCCAAACATCTCTCAACAGTAGCAATACCTATATTGTGAGGCCATCTATCCAAATATCCATCTGCCTGAACCACAGAAACATCACGAATGCCGTACTTATATGCACTCGATAATACATCAAGCTGATCTGAACCTGGTACATACTGAGTAATTAGGACCCACGCAAGCCCTATACAAGCAATTATTCTCAGCATAATCACCTGAAGCCTACTATAGAAAGCATCATCATTTAATTTTTCAATAAAGCCATCAATTACAGATTTCTTTTTCAAGATAATCATAATACCTATAAACACAAGCAGCACTAAAAGGTTTACTACAGCATTATCCTTGCAAAAGAAAGTAATCTCACTATCATCGCTTGAAATAAAGCAATTAAAAAACACACTCATTGTCCAAATAAGTGATATGGCACCAACGCCAAATATCAGAAGCATAACTCTATAAAATCTAGTCAATACATTGTTCATCGTCGCATTATCCTCCAAAAAATTTACTTATCTGACAGTTTTTACTACATCCGCAATTGAATCTATTACATTACTATAATCAACTACACACTCCTTTTCATTTACAAAATACAATCCATCTTCATTCCTAAACCATTTGTATTTCATACCAAGTTGTTTAGGAGCTTGAAAATCCTTAGCGATATTATCGCCAACATACATTATGCTTTCAAAAGGCATTCGCCAGCGATTCTGGATAATTCTAAAAGATATATCATTAGGCTTTCTAAACTGAACGCCACCAAGCTCATCCGTAATAATGATGTCATCCACCAACTCTTCCAATCCGAGAGCCTTTATCTTATTCTTTTGACCTTCCACACGGCCATCTGTGATAATGCCAAGCTTGATTCCTGACGCCCTAAGAGCTACCAGTTTTTCCTTCACACCTGAATAAAAATGAATATCCGGCATCTGCTCTCGGTAAACTCTAAGGCAATCCTCCTTAGCATCAAGCTTACCAACCGATTCCAAATAACAATCAATTGCCGCCTTACCCTGGCTGAAATACTCCCAAAGCTTATCTGCAACTCCAGCAATTCCCAAATACTCTTCTATTTTCTTATAGCCAGTGCGAACATACTCCTTCTCACCATATAAAGTATCATCCAAATCAAAAATGATTCCACGAATCTGTACATCTTTTCCGCTGGAGATACATACGCTGTCATCAAATCTACTGTAAATAGCATCATCCTCAATGACACCATCAAAATATCCTACCGACTCTCCACAGAGCAGTCTCAACACTGCCTCTGCAGAACGGGCTCCAGCCTTCATTGATAAAGGAGCGCCGCCGCCATAACGAGGATTGATTTCGATATAATAATTCTCTCCAGTAACCTCATCCTGAATCAGCTGAACTGTCATAGGGCCGCATGGCTTAAAGCCAGCAATAAGCTTTTTGCTTTCCTCTATCATTACAGGATCCATGTGAATCTGAGTCTTCAGAACCTCGCCTGCTCGCACCTGAAGACGTTCTCTAGGTGTGATAAAAATTGGATTTCCATCGAAATCACAGAAGATATCGATAGTATATTCTCTGCCAGACACAAACGGCTGAATAATATAATCCTCCACCTGATGAGCATATACTTCCAGCTCCTGCGCATCCTCTACCTTAAATGCGTTGATACTACTGCTTCCATCCTTAGGCTTGATAAAGCAAGGAAATCTGTCATCGTATTTACGATAATCATTATATGTCTTAGGCGCCTTCAGTCCGCATGTCTCAAAAAAATCACCTGTATTATTCTTGTCTCGACAAATTGCAATCTTATCTGGCTTGCTAATCATAACCTTCGTGCCAATCTCATCAAATCGACTCGTATTCTGTGATAACACCAATAAGTCTGTATCAATAGTTGGAATAAGTAAATCAATCTTATCAGCTCGACAAATCTCTAATAACTCATCGATATAATTGGCTTCCCTCATCCCACAAACACGTCTTGTGAAATCACAGTATGCCAAAGCAGGTGCAGTACCTGCCATGTCCGCACCATATATTTTCAAATTAATATTGAGGCATAGGGCTGCCTGTCTGAATGCTCTAAGTAATTCAATTCTGCGTCCAACACCTGTAAATAATATATGTATTTCTTTCATCCTATTATCCTTTGACTATCTATTTTCTACGCCACATTGTATAGCCAGTATCATTTTGATTATACACTTCGTAATTTGCCTCTAGGATATCACGAACGGTATCGTAGTTTCCTTCTGTCATTATCCACTTAGCCTTAAGGGTGCCATATTCTTCCCTTATTTCTGTGGTAACCTTATCTGATGCCTGACTAAACCACTGTTCAAATAAACAATACTTATAATCAGGAATGGTGTTTGTAACCATATATACATCATCAATCTTATAGCCGCCGTAAGCTACAAATGAATCAAGCTCATCTGCAGGAATCGAGGCTATTACACTTTCGTAATCTCGTGCGATATGTTGTTCTCTATAAAAACGCATATCTACTGCCGATGAAGTACTAGGTATGATATTTGCTATAAAGTAATGTCCAATCCATACCACAGACAATACGGCAACCAAAAACTTGAAATAGTCTTCTTTTTCAGTCCATTTCTTTAACATACCAAGAAAGATTGGTATGTTCACCATACATATAAAAGGATACTGATTGTATAAATCACCAAGATTAAATACATATGCCTCAAGAAGCCCTGTTATCGCAAATGCGATACACATTCCATAACGTTTGTTTACATATGTAACCAGTACAATTCCCCAAATACAATAATAGGCAATGTAGCTATTAATAAAGGTAATAACTCCATTTGATCCCCACGATGGGAACCAATTAGTAAGAGTTTCAGTGTACAGATAGTTGTGAGTGAATGTTCCATAAATAAACTCACCAAAGGCCTTATGATATGCAAAATATACAGAAAATGGAACCCATACTGCCAAAATACCAACAACACCAGCAACTAAATTCTGTATGAGATTCTTAAAATTTTTGCCCAAAATTAGAGTCATGAAAACAACAAAAATCAGCCCGATTATCTGAGCTATATTTGTAAGTCTGGAAAGAGAACATATTCCTATAGTGATTCCATAAAGAATAGCCCATCCATATGGATGACTCTTTTCCTCAGATTCATTTTTATAGTATTTCACCAAACCATATACAGACCAATTTATAAAAGGCATACAGAACTCTTCAACAGTATCACCGTTTATGTAATTAATCTTCATCAATAAAATGGTTATAACTGTAATTAAAACTGCATATTTCCTGTTATCCTCGAAAAGCTGAGAAATATTGTACACTCCTGCCAAAGATGCTGTCATAAAGATAATCTGTAAAAAGCATATACCATACTTACTTCCACCAGAAATCAGGAACCCCAGCATATTTACAAAAAAGATCCATGGCCCCTTGTGATCGAAAAACTCAACATAAGGGATCTTGCCACTATACCACATCTTTCCAAAGGTAATATAGCATGCACTATCATACCCATAAAAATCTTTATAAAGTGGTGATGTAGAATATGAAAAAAATAACACAAACAAAGTGCTGATTATAAAACAACATAATAACCAGCCCCAGCTATTAATAATTAACTCCTTATACTTATCTTTACAATTCGCCATATAACAATTTCCTTTAATCATAAACTATTCAAAAACTATCTCCCTAACGGTAGAGTTAGCCCAGCCGCTGTTAATAACATCAAATCTATAAACACCATCACCTTCTATTGCGATAGTAAGACTTTCTTCAGTAACCCCCAATGGATACTTCTGTACTAAAACATTATCCTTATATTCATTAATAAACACGCCATCATTATCTACGTTATAATTGAACGTAACCATCTTACCAGCTTCGATTTCCATACCTGGGCTAGCCAAAATAGTGGTTTCTTCCCCTTGAATATCTTTAATATTTGTATTCAAATATCCGTCTTCATTAATGGAACCAATGTAATAATATGAAGGAGTCGTTGGTAAATCTACTGTTTTACATCCTTCCAGTGAACCAGCCAATCCATCATTAGGATTATGTTCAGAAAATAATATTGTACAATCTTGAACCAAACCAACTGCCTCATAAGAACTCAAAATATACTCCGGTAATCTGTCTAAATCATTGGTTCTACATAAGATTAAATTCCTGTCTGAAAAAGTGGATTTATCCATATCAGCATAGTAATAGTCATAATTCTCTACACCTCTAATGGAAGAAATATAGAGCTCATAGGAATGTCTGTCATCAACTAACCTCATTAGTTCTGGCAATTCACTATAATCTACTATATACATATTATTTGCCTCAAACACGTCAAGGAAATTAATCAGCTCACCACAATGATCTGCGTCTACAATATAATAATCTGAAAAGTTCTTATAATATGCATCTCTTCCATCGGTTATGTTGTAAAAACTTATGGTCACAAAACATATCCCCAACCCTGAAATAATAATCTTTTCCATTTCAGGTTTGTACTTATCTAATATCTCCCCCACCTTAACTGCACTTAACATCATTAATGGTACTATACCTATCAAATGATATCTTGGTGAGGAAGATGTCATAAATAGAATAAAGAAATTCCATACAAAAATAGATATAAGTGAGCTTTCAAGGACAAATTTTTCATTTACATGCTCTGAATTGTAGCGAAATATATCCGCTCCAAATACTTTTTTCATTCCACTTAATCCTATAATAATGAATATAATAACTATCCATTTCATGCATGCGCTAACACCGCCAAGTGAAACCGGTGTTAAGTTTTCTGCAAAAAAAGGATTAACCAAAAACAAGATATCCTGGCATACAGCCCTCACTTCTTCCAATGGTGCATCAGAATAGCGGATTACCATCGAACTACTATTAGGATTAATTTCAAAAATCTTACATAAGAAATTTCCAAAAACAGTTAATACAAAAGTGTCCGCCAAAATAAGAATTCTATATTTATCTACCGTTTTTTCATTCAAAAAATATACTATCTGACAAAAAATCAAAGGAGCAATTGCACAAATAAATAAATATGAACCACTCGAAATGCATGAAACCAAATATAAGAAGCTAAAAACTATTATTTCAGCTATATTGACCCATTCACCTCTTTTTTCAACTGGGGTTACTAATACACTTAATAATATGATAGCAATGGTCGCTTTATATATATATTGGCCTCCACAATAGAACATCATATTTGTGTGAGCCAACATACCATAATCATAAACACATAGAATAGCTGCTATAGCAAGCAACCTATATTGTTTCTTCACATCACATTTTGAGAAAATACGCCATATTAAGGCAATCAGAAAAAGCGTGTTGATTATATTTGACACCGCAAAAGATTTATATACATTTCCTGTGAGCATATAAATAGGGGTAGCAAGCAATGCAGCACAATCAAATTCTCCAGTCGTAAGATAGTTCCAGTTTTGCAAAAAAATCTTGTGATTTTTCCCCATCTCAACAACGTGCTTCGCAAGCTTTGCATAATCTTTATCTATTAGTAGATTTGATGGCATTCTAAGATTTATAAACATGATAGCAATCACTTCAAATATAACTACTACTATCATAAAAAGTTCCATAGGATTTTCTTTAACACTATTTATTCTTTTTATCATTCGTCAAACAACCTCTCTCAGCCATAAAATACATTGTTTTCCCAATCAAAGACACAACACTAATATTATCATAAAATATGAATATATGATATTATCTATGGGTGTAGAATTATATTTACTCTTGGAGGAATGAATATGAACCCAACCAACAGAAGAATTAGGCAAATTGATACTCTTCGTGGATTCGGAATATTTATGGTCGTTTTTGGACATTCAAAAACAATTCAACCTGTTGATATAACCCAGATTTATATTTTATCATTTATTCATGATTTCTTTTGGAATTATAATATGTATGTATTTTTCTTTGTGGCTGGATATTGTCTAAAACCAGAAAGAATTGAATCCTTTAGCCAATATCTGCATTTTGTAAAAAAGAAATTCATTCATTTGATGATTCCTTACTATATTTTCAATTTGATAGATATGGTACCAAGAGCTCTTTTTTCAAATGCCGTAAATAAAAAGAGAAGTATTCCTGAGTCCATCAATGACATTCTGTTTTCTGGTGGAGTATATTGGTTTCTAATGGCTTTATTTTTTATTTTTATAACATATCAGCTATATTATCTTCTTTTCGGCAAAAAGAATTATTCAATATATATTCTTACTGCTCTTATTGTAGGGCTTGCTGTTTCAGACAGCATTGCTGGAATAGATTTTTTAGTGATAAATGAAGCAACCTATTATATGCTAGCTTTTCATTTAGGAACTTTATTATATAGAATTGGTTTCAAATTCCAATACAACAAAATCAAAAAAAGCTTATTACCTATAATATTTGTAATAAGCTTTGTGTTATGCATTTTATGTACCTTTATTACTAGAAATCCTGAATACATTCGCTATAGAGCCTTTGCAACTATTATAGCAATTATAGGCTTAGTTCTATCTATAACTTTTTGTGAGAATACATTTGTAGATAAAGTATTTAGTAGATTTGGTCCTTATTCGCTCCAAATGTATCTATTTAATTCAATGTGTATTTTTGTCACTAGAAATTTATTGCCAATAGTATTTCACATATATAATCCAGTAATAATATTTATCGCTAACTTTTCAGTTGCATTTTTCATTCCATACTTTTTTGCCAAGCATTTCTTCGGCAAATATAAGATTACTAAACTGATGGTTGGCATGTAGAAAATTTTTTTGGAATTTCGGCTGAAAACATTACACTTAGGTTATAAGAGAGCAAAATATTATGCTCTCTTATAGTCCTCTGCCACCTGAGAATCCAAAATATAATCTCTCAGAAAAGATAATGTTAAAGAGCATTTTGGTTATGTATCCTCCGACGATAACTAGTGCTACCTGAATTAACTTTATGATAATCATTTCTATGCTATTAACGCATATTCCTTGAAGCATCTTTGTTAATATAACTGTTGTTACTGGAATAAATATTGGACTATGTGTAGCATATACGTAAAAACTACTATCAATTATCTTTGGAATATCCTTTTCAAATCTTCTAGCATCTATTATCAGCCATCCACCTATTGATAAAATATTCATCGATATAAGCTCAATAATATAATTGCTACCACCTCTCATAATTACATATTTGAATGTTATGGAAATACAAATCAATAACAAACCCAATAACAAACAAATTTTGTTTGTATATTCTCGCTTTAAGATAATATCGCTATAATATAAACCTACCAATGCTCCTAAAAAATATGATGGAAGATAACATATCATATGACCATACCACCACCAATTATTAAATGCAATTATGGTTGGCACATACCCCATTATACGCAAAGAAATATAACAGATAATAAACATTGTAAATATTATAAATATTTTTTTATTCTTTGATATAAAATATATTATTGGCGAAAAACTTTGAATAATCATTAATGCCAACAAGTACCATAATGGACCATCTATAGGATCCAAAAAGAAAATGTCACAAAGGCTCCTAAAATTTATTGTCGAAACATTATTATAACTGAATATGCGTTCAAATAATAATATTACAATGGTCCACATCAAGTATGGCTGTAACACAGTGTAAACCCTTTTTAAATACTTTTTTTTAACATCGTGAATTGTTGAAATGCCTCTCCAAAACCAAAATCCAGACAAAAAGAAAAAATTATACATAACAAAAATGCCGAGGATACTTATAATTTCATTATATACGTTAAGTATTTTAACATTTAAAATTGTATTTGAAATATCATATCCTGAATTCAAATTGGAATGATAAGCTACCACTCCAATTGTTAAAATCCAATTATAAAATTTCAATTTATTGCTAATGCATTTATTCATAATTTTTTCCCCATCTAATAAGTATTTTATATATCAAGAGTACATACCCTAGAAAATAAAATGACAGCAGATACATAATCCAGCCGGCTGGTTCAGTAAAGTATACAATAGGTATCCTAATTATCACAGCTGAAGAAAGCAATACATAATAATATTGTTTTTGTTTTAGAAAACTTACCCATGAAAACAATAAAATGATGATAGGAATCCACGCATTCCACACTAAAATTCTCAATAACTTTATCTGTGAACCATAAATGGTTTTACACGATAAAATATTAATCAAAATTTTTCTGCATCTTACATCTATTGGGACATATCCTTTATTTTCTAAAAACTCCCTGTTCTCCGCATTTATTTCATCTTTTTCATCAAACAGACTTATGCTATAATCATTTATCCCCCATGTCTCACCAGTCATTCCAGTCGCTTTTAAAAACAATTTCCATCTTTCTTCTAACACAGGTTTTGGATATTTAAAGAATAACTTGATAAACGCCTTGATGGAATTATTAAACTCTGTTTTTGTGTATTGATCCCTATAAGCTCGAACAGACCAATAAAGAGCTTCTCCTGACAAATCTGAGTTCATATTTATGGCATCTACATCAATCACTTTATTAAGAATCTCTAGTTCTTCATCATCTTCTTCATCTGCACTCAAAACGACAGCAGCATAGGGACCCATCATGGCCATAATGTTATAATTATCATTACCTAAACATAGACTTTGTACTTTATTAATTGATATAGATGTTATCAATATAATTGTCACACATATAATTTTCTTTTTTAATGGCAATACATTAGTATTTATAAACATTATAAAAAAAGGAGCAAATATCAAATATAATATAGATTCTGTTCTCCAACAAGCAACAATTGAAGTAATAAGTGCAAAGAAAAAACAATATATCCATGTCCATTCCTCTATTTCTTTCTGAGCACTAATAAGGATTACTAGCATAACTAATTCCAGATATACATAAAAGCCCATTCTATATCCTGAGAATTGATATAATAAAACTGGCGGTGTAACAAATGGAATTAGTTTAACAATTATATCAATATAAACATTTTTGATAGGTCGAAGGCAACAACATTTTTCCAACTTTACTATACAAAAAGCTACACATACAGATATAAAAATATTTTGTAAAAGAATAATACCTCCTGGATGAGGAATTAATTGTAACAACACATCTTGATATATCCCAGTTAAAAAATGTTGCCAAGGATAAACTGTCGTATAGCCTAGTATTGATCGTAGCATTATTATGTCATCCCACGACCAAGTACCTGGCCACAAAACCAATAACATACCCATCACAATGATAAAATATATACTAAAAATTATGGCACCTCTTTTATATAGTTCATCATCAGCTAACAATTTATTTATAAAAAAATAACAATAGCACCATACTATTAGTAAAAATAATAAATATAATATCCTAATTATATATGTTAAATATGTTCTAGATTCATATACAAAGATATGCTTATCGATATGTAACATTATAGTTATAAACCATTGGATTACAGCTCCAAAACAAGGCACTTTATATTTATTTAACATTAGGCTGAATTTTGCCATTTCTACTCCCTGATAAACATCTTTGTTCTTCTGTTCTATATAATAGGTCAAATTTTAATACAAAAATATATCACTAAATTGATAATTTGAATCTATACTTCCAGTATTGTCAATATAACCACCATTCATTATGATTGTTAACGTATCACTTCCGTCCGGTAATTTTATAGTATAAGTATGCACGTCAGAATCCATGTCATAATACTCTATCGCTTTACTATCAACACAATCCCCCTCACTATTGTATACACAAACAGCTAATGAACCATGATCCTTTATCTTTTGTCCCTTAAAGCACAAATATCTAGTATACCTATCTTTATTTATATTGAACTTTAATCCTATGTATTTACTATCTTTAAGGTATGTTGATAAATCTTCATCCATTGGATTTCTACCCAATGTACCAAAACAGTCTACACCTGTTTTAATTCCCTCATTATCTATTATCAAAGAATCTGATAATTCGTAAGTGAATCTATCATCATTAAGTACGTCAACTGGTTTTATACCTGTCAATTCCTGATTCAATAGTGCGCCAGCATAATAATCATCCTCATAATCAGTTTGATTTTCAATTGTATAATAGTCAAAATTTGTAAAAAATTCCTTTTCGTTTCTGAAATATTCTTCACATGATTCTCGAGTGAGTTGATATTTTCCTTCGTGCATCCATTTTAGAATCAAACTATTAACCCACTCAGCATAATGCAAAGCATCTCTATAATTATTTAAATCCGTAATAATATCCGTTCTAGAATTAAATGAAAAAAGATGTATATTTTTATGAGGCAACAATAATTCTGTTATATATTTTTCCGCTTCAATCTGCTTAACCAATAATCCATTGTTATTTAAATCATTCCAAAACAAAATGCTATATGGTGTGTAGAAATAATAAAAATCTACATCCAAATATTTATCTGGAACGCTAATTAAATTTTTTTCTATATTCTCTTTAATTATCTCTTTTTCTTCCTGACTCAAATGACTTTCTTCTGCTTTTGGATTTACTTCAAAGCCGTGACCAGCCGCCTCAATACCATAATCAAAAGACTTTTGCCAATTGCTATATTCATCAAATGATGTTATACCTGGGACAAATCCTTCCTCCTTACTATCATTATACATATTGTAAACTCTGCCAAAAATCACATCCCTATTCCATAAATAGTTAACATCATTCAGCAGATTATCATCATATAAATATTCTGGGTACTCCCCCAAATCCGAACGCATATAATTGCTATCCGAAAAGAAAGCGGTTCCATCAATTCCTCTAACAATTATTTTGAGATTTTTATTAGCATTTAGAGCTCGCTCTACATTATCATTTATTTCTTTGTAAGATGCTCCAGAAAATGATACTTTTATTGAACTGCATCCAAATATATTATCCATTTCGGAAGTTTTAAAATTCTCGGTCATCGAAGTGCCTGTAATCATTGCGTTATAATCAAAATTTTTTATTATACCGTCATTTTGACTGCGTTGATTATTCAGTGGATAGTAATATTCATTTACACGTGGTTTATGGTAATGAAAAAAAGGATCAATTGACACTACGCTATAACTAATACTCCCTAAAAGAATACTTACCGTTAGCACCCAATATTTCAACCATTTTTTTGCTTTCATATACGCCTCTATCTAAAATCCAAAATATACAAATGTCGACTCTGTTCCAAGACATAATATTCCCCAAACAAATCCAATCGTAGCCAATACCAATGTAGATATCGTTAATTTTCTTCTATTAACATAATTGTTCTTTGGAATAAAACATATAATACTTGAAACTATCATAAATAGGATCATATTTATCGCACATCTATCTACTATAAGCCAGTCTAAGTGAATTAGTTTATATACAAACTCGCTCTCTATCAGATAAAATGAGTCAATAAGTCCCCTGCTAATCGCTTTATCTTGCATCACAATGGTCTTTATCAAAATACTTTTCCATTGTTCAACCGATTCTGCACTAAACAACAACCATAGAATACTTGTCGTAATAAACGTACATATCCATCTAATAGGTTTAAATACTTTTGTAGTGAACCTGTCTGCTACTCTATCAAAGCAACTTAATATTCCGTGTAATAACCCCCATAAAATAAATGTCCAATTTGCCCCATGCCATAAACCACTTATTAAAAAAACAATCAATGTATTAACATATGTTCTAATTATCCCCTTTCTTGAACCTCCAAGCGGGATATAAATATACTTAGTCAAAAACTGAGTTAATGAAATATGCCATCTTTTCCAAAAATCTCTTACTGAAATAGCCTTGTACGGAGAATTGAAATTTATTGGTAATTCTATATTTAACATCAGCGAAATTCCCACTGCCATATCGCTGTATCCACTAAAATCAAAATATATTTCAAATGTATAAAATAGCATCAACAATAAACCATCCATTGATGTAATACTATCAACATTCGAATACGCCCAAGTAACAGCCTTAGCGAAAGTGTCCGCTAATAACACTTTCTTTATTAATCCCAAGCTAAATAATTTTATGCCGCATGCAATATTATCAAAGTTTATACTTTTACTTTGTTTATCATTTAATTGTTGAATAAAAACCAACGGATCAGCTAGTGGACCCATAATCAATTTGGGAAAATATAAAATATAAGCCATATAGTCTATTATTCCATATTCTTCCAACTCTCCACGTGCAAAAGCTACCACATATGATATCTGCTGAAATGTATAAAAAGAAATACCGAGAGGAAGTATTATATCTCTCTCAGCATAATTTTTCCCAAAAAGCATATTTATATTTTCAAAAAGAAAATTAAAATATTTAAAATACAACAATAAAACAATATTTGTTGCTACCGTAAAACCAGTAATAATTTGGGGGTTCATTTTCACATAACGAATAACTAATATTGAACAATAGTTTATCAATATGCTTATTCCAAAATATGCGAGCATATTGCTTCGTCCATATGAGTAAAAAATTATACTTGCACCTATTAATACAAGTTTACCTAAATTTATTTGTATTTTATTTGCGATGAAATATAGAATTACCGTAAATGGTAAAAAAAAGAACACAAACTCATATGTGTTAAATTGCATAAATTAAACCTTTCTTGTGTAATATTATGTATTAGAATGCTGTTTACTACACGCTAATGAATTTACGATTGTATGTTATCGTATATTTTTGTAGAAAAAGCTGCAATGTATCGTATAAACCAACCCTATTTCTCTTCTAATCTCATTTCTGGCAAATGTTTTCTTTAAAAATCTTCAAATATTCATCAGCAACATTTGACCATGAAAACTCATTTTCGGCACGTTTTCTGCTAATAGCTGCCATCCTTTTTATATTCTCATCTGAAGATTGTAATAACTTTATAATGTACTCATCAAAACATTCCAAATCAGAATTAGCAACTATACCATTTCCATTTATTAATTCCTTACTTCCCTGACATGGGCTCATCACTACAGGTAACCCACATGCCATTGCCTCCAAAACAGCATTGGGCATCCCCTCTTTTTTTGAAGGAAACACAAATAAATCTCCCTGTTGATAATATTGCAATAATTCATCTTTGTTCTTTTGTCCAACGAATTCTATCTTATCTCTAGCACCATACTTCTCTGACAAGCTTTCTAACTCAGAACGATATGGTCCATCCCCTACAATGAGAAGCTTAATCTTTCTACTAGATTGTTCTTCAATTTTATTTAGACTCGGAATAATATACTGCAATCCTTTTCTTTCAATCAATCTTGAGATAAATAACAATACTACTTCGTCACCTATCAGAATGCCGTTTTCATTCGGATAATAATATGCAGTGTCTACTCCATTTGGTATAACCTTTACAGGATATTTGTCGCAAAAATCATAAGCAAGAAATTTTAATCCCTCACTATTTGCAACCAAAGCATCTGCATTCCTCCATATAATCTTAACACATGGACCAATCACTTTATATACAAATGAAAACCGATCTTGAAAACCTGGAATATCTCCTCCACCAAACCTTATAACATAAGGAATCTTGTACCGTCTCTTTAAATACAGCCCAACTGGGCCACTTGGTATTCCAAAAAATATTTGACACACATCGTATTTCTGGCCTATAGCCTCTTTCTCGTTTACAAGTTTTTTGGAAAATGAAAATGCTTTTATGAGATAATCCAGCATCTCTTTAAAACTACAATGTTCAAGGTGAGCCCTTCTGCTTTTAAGTCTATAAATGCGTAGTATACCACTACCGATATTCTTTTCCTCAAACTCAGAAAGACCCTCAAACCAGGTTGTAATAATATCCACATTATTACCTTTTTCAATATACTCTTTGGTTAAATTTAAGCAAGCATTAGCTCCACCTCCACCAATCGGAGGATACTCATGCGAAATAACTATAATATTCATTTACAATGTCCTCTTCTATTACTGAAGCACTTTCCATAGACTCAGCTGAAACAGAAACATAAAACTTAATCTTAGGCTCAGTACCAGATGGTCTTACTACCAAAGAACAATTATCCTCTAAGATAAACTTAAGCACATCGGATTTTGGAAGTCCATCCACACCTTTAGAGTAATCAATTAACTTTGCTACTGCTTTCCCTCCAAATGAACTTATACTGCCTTTAAACTGTGTTATTATCTTCTGTATCTTTTCTGCACCAGCTGCACCATCAAACTCATACGAATGTAGAGTATTTAGTCTATACCCATATTTTTGATATAATTCTTCTAATTTTTCAATTAAACCGATACCTTTAGTGGCATAATAAGCAAACATTTCACAAATCATGAATGCCCCATCTACAGCATCTTTATCTCGAACATAACCACCAGTCAAATAACCATAGGACTCTTCCATTCCAAAGATATATCTGTCTTCTTCACCTTTTGACTCTAAGAGTCCAATCTGTTCACCAATAAACTTAAACCCTGTAAGACAATCTATAGTCTGTACACCATAATTGTCTGCTATTTGTGTAGCCATATCAGATGTAACTATAGTCTTTACCATCACTGGATTCTGTGGCATAGTACCATCTTCAATTCTTCTGCTGCAAATGTAATCTAATAAAAGAATTCCTGTTTCATTTCCAGATAACAAAACGTATTCTCCAGCTTTTCCACGAATCCCCTTTACATCTTTGACGGCTATTCCAACTCTGTCACAATCAGGATCCGTAGCTAGTAATAAGTCTGCATTATACTTTCTTGCATATTCCATTCCCAAAGTCATAGCTTCTTTTATCTCTGGGTTAGGATATGGACAAGTAGGGAAGTTTCCATCAGGCTTTTCCTGTTCAGAAACAACTGTAATATTGGTGTATCCACTCTCCTTTAGTGTACGAAGAACAGGAATCAATCCTGTACCATTAAGTGGTGAATACACAATGGCTACGTCTTTGTTAATCTTTATATCTGAACCCTTTAACATTGATTGATTCTTAACTTCTTCAATGAAAGCATTTAGTACTTCTTCATCAATGTACGTAATCCTTCCAGAAGATATTCCCTCATCAAAAGAGCCTTTTTGTACGTCTTCAAAAATATCAAGCTTTTCTATTTCGGATAAAATATCAGCTGCTGCTTCGGTAGTTATCTGACAGCCATCATCACCATATACCTTGTATCCATTATATTTTGACGGATTATGTGACGCTGTAATCATAACTCCAGCTGATGTTTTCAAATAGCGAACTGCATATGAAACCGTTGGTACTGGCAAAAGTTCAGGCCATATATATACCGTTACACCATTAGCAGCAAAGACACCCGCTGAAACCTTTGCAAATACATCACTTTTAATTCTGCTGTCATAACCTATGGCAACACTTGCATTACCTCCATAACATTTAAGCAAATAGTTTGCTAATCCCTGAGAAGCTTTTGCCACAGTATATACATTCATCCTATTGGTGCCCGCACCAATCACACCTCGGAGTCCACCTGTACCAAATGCAAGATTTCTATAAAACGAATTTTCAACTTCCTGCTCGCTCATCTGATTTAGCTCATTAAGTAAATCATCATCAATCGCTTTTTCACACCAATTTTTATACTCTAACTTATAATCCATATATTCTCCTAGCATCTGACATCAAGGAATTGCATCTTTCCATGTAATCTCATTTCCACAGAATCAGCCGGAATAAACAAACAATCCCCTTTATATATTTGCAACTGTTCTTCTTCAAAACTGATTGTTCCACAGCCATTGACGCACAATAACACTCTAAAACTAAGTTCATCTGATTTAAATGTTACTTTCTGTCTACGCTCGGTATTTACAATCATTCTATACACTTCAAAATATTTGCATCGACTAAGTAATTCCCTTGCCACCCCTTGCTGATATCTTAAAACACGAAGTGGTTGTCTTGGTTCAGTCGCCTTGTTTAAATCAGCAACATCTAGTCCCTTTTTTATATGAAGTTCTCTTTTTTTTCCATTTTTATCAGTACGGTCATAATCGTATAAGCGATATGTTAAATTTGAATTTTCCTGAATCTCTGCCACAAGCACACCTGCTCCAATGGCATGTATAGTACCGGCTTCAATATTAAACACGTCATTTTTTTTTACGGGTACTTTTTGAAGATATTTTTCTACATCCCCTTTATCCAGTGCTATTTCCATCTCTTCTCGAGCAACACTCTGACTCAGACCATATACTAATGATGCCCCCAGCTTAGCATCGAGTACATACCACATTTCTGTTTTTCCAAGCTGTCCGTCTTCATTTTTACCCGCATATTCATCTGTAGGATGAACCTGAACAGATAAATCCTTATTGGCATCTATAAACTTTATAAGAATAGGCAACTGTCCAGCAGCACTTTGCTGAAAAGTTGCCAATGGGTGTGTTCCCAAATATTCCTTATGCTCACTCAATACTTCATGCAAAGATTTTCCATAAAAAATTCCAGTAGAAACAACACTCAATCCATCTGGATGAGTGCTGCATTCCCAAGTCTCTGCCAATGGCTCGGCATCGATTTCTTTAGCAAATTCTTCGTTTAGCCTATTTCCTCCCCAAAGATAATCTTTAGCAGCAGGCTTAAGCAAAAATGGTTTATTCATTAGTATTCCAAATCAAATTTCTGTTTGTCTTCGACAGAAATTTCCTTTCCTAGCTGCACCTCAATCAATTTTAGTTCTGAATCAGCAAAAACAGTATGCCTGCATCCAGCACTCATGGTTATAACATCACCCGCTCGTACTGTCTGTTCCATACCATCCACAATAGTGCGTCCATTTCCACTAATTACAACCCACACCTCGTCTCTGTATTTATGGCTGTGATAATTCATGGAGTGACCTGCATTTAAAGTAACCTTAATGGTGAGACTTTCGTCTTCCACCTCAAGAACCTTATAGCTTCCCCAAGACTTTTCTGCAAACATTACCTCTTGATCTATTGCATCTACAAAAGGTTTAATATATGAGCTTTGCTCCTTATCAGAAACCAATATACCCTCAGGACTGGCAGATATTACCACGTCATGCAATCCCATTGCCAAAATAGGTACATCCATTTCGTTTATGATATGCACATCTTCGCAGGTTTCATTTAAAATGCCATTTCCAACCACATACTCAGGCATGGCCTCAGTCAGAGTATTCCAAGTACCTAAATCTTTCCAATCACCTGCAAATCTAACAACCTGTATCTTTTCTTCCTTTTCTACAACAGCATAATCAAAAGAAATTTTTGTTAATGATTCATACTTGCTGTACAGGTCTGCATAATCTGTGAAATCAATAAGCTCATGTGCACGTTCTAAGACATACCCTATTCTATAGGCAAAAACTCCACCGTTCCACAATGCTCCCTGCTTAATATATTCCTCTGCCACATCCTTGGTAGGTTTCTCTTTGAACATGGAAACTACAGAAACCTCACCTTTATCAGTAGGAATAATATATCCATACTTTTCACTAGGGTATGTAGGCTGAATGCCCATCAACACCAGATTAGCTTCGTCCTTTTCTACCTGTGCAGATAATTTTTTTAATGCTTCAAAATAATCTTCATTTACATAAGGGTCCACAGGACAAACAACCACTTCCTCATCCAGCGATATATCCTGTACATAATGCAAATAGGCAGTCGCCAATGCTATAGCAGGAAAAGTATCCCTTCTACATGGCTCCACAGATATTCCAACATCATTTCCTAACTGGTTGGTGATAGCTGATACCTGTGTCTTACTTGTAGCTATAGTAACAGTAGCATCATTATCTACATTCTTTATCTGGCGATAAACTCTTTGAACCATTGATTCATAATCTTCACCATTTTTAAATAATTTTATAAACTGTTTTGATCTTATGTCATTTGAAAGTGGCCACAATCGTTTCCCGGAACCACCAGATAAAAGAATTATATTCATTATTATTCACCTGTTATCGTTCTGCTCTCATTGGATTATTAAGAAAATCCTCATAAGCAAGTCTAATTCCATCCTCTAACTCAGTTTTATATCTCCAACCGAGCTTTTCTGCTTTGCTGACATCTAATAATTTTCTAGGAGTACCATTTGGTCTTGTCGTATCCCATTTAATCTCCCCTGTATATCCAACTACCTTTGCAACTAATTCAGTCAATTCTTTTATAGTCAATTCTTTTCCTGTGCCAGCATTTACAGTCTCGTTACCGCTGTAATTATTCATAAGGAAAACACACAAATTAGCCAAATCATCAACATATAAGAATTCTCTTAATGGAGAACCATCACCCCAGCATGTAACGCTCTCAGCTCCACTCTCATTAGCCTCATGAAAACGTCTGATTAACGCTGGTAAAACATGGCTATGCTCTGGATGATAGTTATCGTTAGGACCATACAGATTTGTCGGCATAACTGAAATATAATCTGTTCCATACTGTCTATTAAGAAACTCGCAATATTTTAATCCCGATATCTTAGCTAATGCGTATGCTTCATTAGTCTTTTCAAGTTCTCCAGTTAATAAACAGCTTTCTGGCATTGGCTGTGGTGCCATTCTTGGATAAATACATGAACTTCCCAAAAACTCCAGTTTCTTACATCCGTTCTTCCATGCACTATTAATTACATTCATCTCAAGAATCATATTATCGTACATAAAATCAGCCAATGCTGATTCGTTTGCCACAATTCCACCAACCTTCGCGGCTGCTAAAAATACATACTCAGGTTTTTCTTGCTCAAAGAATTCCTGCACATCTTTCTGATTCTTTAAATCAAGATCTGCATGGGTTCTAGTGATGATATTTGTATATCCTTGTCTCTTAAGTTCTCTAACTATAGCTGAACCTACCATTCCTCGATGTCCAGCAACATAAATTTTACTATTCTTTTCCATTTTCTTTGCTTCCTGCAATTAATCTATATTCATTGCCTTTTCTCGTTTTGCAAGTATTCTATCATGCTCTGCCATAATACGAATAAGCTCTTCGTAGGATGTTTTCTGTGGGTTCCATCCCAGCACAGTTTTAGCCTTTGTTGGGTCTCCCCAAAGATTATCAACATCTGTTGGTCTAAACCACTCAGGATTTACAGATACCAAAAGCTTTCCTGTTTCAGCATCATATCCCTTTTCGTCTATACCGGTGCCTTCCCATCTAATAGTCATTCCATTACATGCAAATGCTTTCTCTGTAAAATCTCTTACAGTATGCTGCTCCCCAGTAGCAATCACGAAATCCTCAGGTGTCTCATGCTGAAGAATCATCCACATACATTCTACATAATCCTTTGCATAACCCCAGTCACGAAGGCTATCCATATTTCCTAGCTCTAAGTGATCCTGCAATCCCTCTGATATTCTACCTGCTGCAAGAGTTATCTTTCTTGTTACAAAATTCTCACCGCGACGCTCCGATTCATGATTAAAAAGAATTCCATTTACAGCAAACATTCCATATGCTTCCCTGTATTCCTTTGTGATCCAAAAACCATACTGTTTTGCAACAGCATATGGGCTATATGGGTGAAATGGTGTAGTCTCTTTCTGAGGTACTTCTTCAACCTTTCCATAAAGCTCGCTTGTGCTAGCCTGATAGACACGACATTTATCAGTTAACCCCAGTATTCTAACAGCTTCAAGTATTCTAAGAACACCAAGAGCATCTACATCACCTGAATACTCTGGAACATCAAAACTAACCTGCACATGGCTCTGTGCAGCAAGGTTATATATTTCATCAGGTTTAACCAAATTGATAATTCTGATAAGGGAACTACTATCCGATAAGTCACCATCATGTAGGGTAATCTTATCTAAAATATGCTCAATTCTTCCCATATTAGAAATACTACTACGTCTATGGATACCATGTACCTCATATCCTTTTTCTAACAAAAACTCAGCAAGATACGAACCATCCTGACCTGTTATTCCTGTAATTAATGCTTTTTTCATCTATTCCCTTTCTGCAACTAACTGATACCCTACTTCATTTTGGCATCAACTAATATTTTTACAATAGATATCATTCTATCTTTAAATTTTGAATGTGCAATGCCACCATATTTTTTATATATATTGATAGTAGTTAATCTGTCATTCTCATAAGTTTTAGTCCAACCGCATCTATTTCTCCTAAAATATTGATTCTTGTCCTGTGTCACAATACTATACAACCATGACTTAAATGTATTATCTAGCTCAGAGATTTCGTCCCATCCATCTTTCCATAATGGCTGCTCATATATTTCCCTGTATAATTTATCATCATTGTTTATTTTTATAACATAATCAGCAACATCTTTCTCAGACATAAAATCATTGCAGTTTATAAATGCCTTTTCATTAAAATCCTCAACTACATCGCCAGCTCCCCAGTAAATCGGGATTGTTCCAGCAGCATATGCTTCTACAATTTTCTCAGTAATATATCCTGGTGCATTAGTATTTTCACACGCCAAAGAAAATTTATATCCATTCAGAAAACGGTTCTTATTTTCAACCCCCTCTGGTTTTCCTATATTATTTCTATATCTTCCACCTGAATCTACTTTTTCATTTTTAGACAACTCATCAAAAAGTTTTTCTCTGTACCCATCAGTATTATCTCCATTTGAGACTACCATGGCACAAAACTTTTTTGCAGCTATCTCATCATCTGTTATGGATGTTCTCCCACTTGCTTTCTTGCATGCATCTCTATAATATGCAGCATATAGAGGGTATCTGATATATCTGTCAGCGAACTCCATTCTGGCGAATCCAATTCCATAATCATATAAATTAAAATCAGGAATACAATTTTCACCCACAAAAAGAATTCTCGGACAATCGTATTCCAAAAAATCATTTCCCATTAAAGAGCAAAAAACAAAATCAACTTCCTTTATTCTCTGCTTACTGTCTATTACAGAAAAGTCAACTTGTAGTTCTCTCAACGTGTTAGTTATAAAATTTTCTTCCTTATTAAATCCCTGCCACCAATCCACGAATGCTATATTTATCATCTTTTCACCAATCACTTTATCCTAAATGCTTTTACTCTTCTATATAAGAAAAATAATGGCGATACTTGCGGATTAAACCATCTATACCATTTTCTATATGTTAACTGATAAAAATGAGAACATGTTGGAAGTCTATGAGAATCAAATATCTGGGGGTAACTACTTCTCTTAATCACATCTTCCCCAACCACTTCACTATATCCTTCTTCGAAACCATATTGTGAAGGGTCTCGAAATGGCATAAGATTATGCTTCTTTGACAGTAGACTGAGCACGGTTTGATCATGTCTATTTTCAATAAAGCCACTGTAATTATCTAATCCCATTACGTTATCGTCATTAGTAAGAATTCTTTTATCTTGCGAATATTTCAGCCATTCTTCAACAAATGCTACCGAATTAGAATTCTTTTTCAACAAAATATAGGTGCCTATTCTCTGTGGACTCTCATAGTATTCAGGAAAATCACAATCCAGCAAAACAAATGCATCTCTTTTACTATAATATTTTTCTTTTTTAGATAAAGAAAAAATCATTATATCTTGCTTACTCAATTCCAACGATGCTATTAGCTTTTTTATGTTGTTAACATAAGCCGAACCAGAATCTGCGTAAATCACATAATCCCCCTGCTTCACCTTATCTAAAGCATCTAAAATAATATATGGTTTCCACAACCAATAACCATCCCCTCTTATAGCAGACATTATTTCTTCATTTTCTTTCCGAAACAAACCATCTATGCTACTTGGAGAGTATTCAACCACTTTATCAGCACCATTTCTTAGTGCAGTCTTGGAATTATATTTTTGAGAAACCTTATATTTATCATTGGCGTAATTAATCGCTAATATCATCCCATACCTCTGATATTTTTATTATATTATTGTCAATTTATTCATTCGTATCAAACCATAATATCGACTAGGCCATGATGGTCCATCTTGATCTTCGCTTCGGCCGACTATGAATGTTGGATATACCAGCGGATGGTCAAATGAAGTATATGATCCAAACTCATTTATTTCTTGTACATCCAATATCATTTTATATGTACCCTCGACCAAATTTTCGATGTTAAACTCGAACTGAATAACATTTTCTTCATCAATTGTTGTTGATGTGAACATCTCTGAATATGAAGAACCGGCTATTTGGTCATCTAATGTCATTACTGTTATCAATAAATGCAGATTATCAAATCTCTTTTTTGCTGTCCACGCAAACTGCAATTTCATCTTCTCTCCGGTCAGATACATTGCAGCTTCCTTTTCCATAAATCTTAAAGAAGTCAATCTAAATTGCGAACCATGGTCAAATGATGGTCTTTTCACTTCACTCATATCATAATTCACTGGATATGTCATATTATCAATGCCAGAATATATTCGTATCGCTTCTTCAACATCTCCATCATAAATTATCCTTCCGTGATTTAAAACCACGCATCTAGAGCATAATTGACGTATTGTAGCCATGTTATGACTAACATACAAAACGGTTTTACCTTCAACATGAGCTCCGTCTTCCATTTTACCAAGACATTTCTTTTGAAATTTAACATCACCTACAGCCAACACCTCATCCATAATCATAATATCTGAATCTAAGTGTGCTGCCACCGAAAAAGCCAGTTTCACATACATTCCTGAAGAATATCTTTTGACGGGTGTATCTATAAATTGTCTACACTCCGAAAATTCTATGATTTCTTCAATCTTCTCATCTATTTCAGCTTTTGTCATTCCAAGAATGGCGCCATTCATATATATATTCTCTCGTCCAGTCAATTCTGGATGAAATCCCGTGCCGACTTCTAGCATAGAAGTTATTCGACCATTTATACAGACAGTACCTTCTGTTGGTGCTGTGACACGTGAAAGAATTTTCAATAATGTAGACTTGCCCGCACCATTGGTTCCAATAACCCCTACAGTCTCACCTTTTTTTATTTCCAAATTAATGCCATCTAAAGCATTGAATTTCTCGCCATATTTGCTTGTATCCTCACCAATAATACTATATGGGTTTTCTTTTCCTCTAACTTTAGCCCACCATGAATTAAGCTCCTGTGTAAGGGTGTACCCGCCGATAGCTCCAAGAGTATATTGTTTCTTGAGATTTTCTATTTTAATTACTGTTTCTGACATTTACATATAACCTTTCTACACTGTATCCATGAAAGTACTTTCCACTCTATTAAACAATAGTACTCCTAATAAAAATATAATGGCTGTCATAACTACACTTATAACCCAATACAGTCCCTCAAAGGTCCCTATCCCCAACAATGCATATTTGTAATTTTGTATTACTGCAGACATAGGATTTATTAAAATAATTGTTTTTAAAGTACCTGTTACATCAGTAATAGGGTAAACAACTGGTGTTATGTACATCCACAAAGTCACACCGAAACTAACAAGTATCCTAAGATCCCTGTATTTTGTTGTTAAAGAAGATACTATAATACCTACACCAAGTCCCAATATAGCTGTTTGTATCATTAGAATAGGTAAAATCCATACAAATACTGTTGTATGAATATCATAACCTTGCATTTTGTATACCAACATAGCTATTAATGACATCGCAAAAATAATTATCATATTAATTGCTGCGAATACTACCGATGAAATCGGCATCGTCAGTCTTGGAAAATAGACTTTTCCCATAATAGAAGCATTTGCTATAAATGTATTTGATGTCTCATTGACACATGTTGCAAAATAGTTCCATAATGTATAGCCACATAGGTAAAAAAGAAAATATGGCACTCCATCAGATGAAATGCCTGCTATATTACCAAAAACAATTGTTGAGATAATAGTTGTAATCAACGGATTAATAATAAACCATAATGGGCCAAGTATTGTTTGCTTGTATTGCGCTGAAAAGCTTCTCTTTACAAACAATCCTACTAAGTCTTTATATTTATACACCTCATTCAAGCGTAAATCATACCATTTTCTTGTCGGACTAATTACTATGTCCCATTCTTTATTTTCATATTGCATATATATCTTACCTCTATATTAATCTCGTTCGAAAACATCACGTGTGTATACTTTATCCTTCACATCATCAAGGCATACATCATATCGATTAGCCACAATAGCACTACTTATAGCTTTGAATTCATCAAGATTATTAATTACACGTGAACCAAAAAAGGTTGTACCATCTTCAAGAGTTGGCTCGTAAATTACTACTGTTGCCCCCTTTGCCTTAATACGCTTCATAACGCCTTGAATAGATGACTGTCGGAAGTTGTCTGAGTTTGACTTCATAGTAAGTCTGTAAACACCTATCGTAACTTCCTTCTCAGAATCCTTGTTATACTGATTTGAATCCTTATAACTATAATATCCAGCCTTGTTAAGCACCTGATCAGCTATGAAATCCTTTCGGGTTCTATTTGATTCAACAATTGCACTTATAAGATTCTGTGGTACATCGTTATAATTTGCTAATAGCTGTTTTGTGTCTTTAGGTAGACAATATCCGCCATACCCAAATGATGGGTTATTATATTGATCAGATATTCGTGGATCCAGACAGACTCCCTTAATTATCGCCTGTGTATCAAGTCCCTTTGTTTCAGCGTAAGTATCCAACTCATTAAAATAACTAACACGGAGTGCAAGATAGGTGTTTGCAAAAAGTTTTACAGCCTCAGCTTCTGTAAATCCCATAATTAGGGTATCAATATCATCCTTAAGCGCACCTTCTTTTAGAAGACTTGCAAATTCTTTTGCAGCTCTTGTTAAATCGACATCCGATTCATCTGTTCCAACAATAATACGGCTTGGATATAGATTATCATATAGAGCTCTTGACTCGCGAAGAAACTCTGGGCTAAAAATAATCTTATCTGAACCCATCTTAGCTCGAATTCTCTTTGTATAACCTACAGGGATTGTAGACTTAATTACCATGTATGCATTAGGATTCACTTCCTGAACAAGTTCTATAACAGCCTCAACTGCAGAAGTATCAAAATAATCCTTGGCACTGTCATAATTTGTTGGTGTTGCAATAATTATATATTCTGCATCCCTATATGCAGTCCTACCATCTAATGTAGCTACTAAATCCAATTCTTTGTTTGCAAGGTAATCCTCAATTTCTGTATCTACAATCGGAGATTTTTTGTTGTTAATTAACTCCACCTTTTCTGGGACTACGTCAACTGCTATAACATGATTATGCTGTGCAAGAAGTGTAGCAATCGAAAGTCCCACATAGCCGGTGCCAGCCACTGCTATATTTTTATCCATTGTGTATTTTCCTTTTTTATTTTAATCTCATAATATTATAAATCATCAATCAATCTATTGAAATATAAATAAAAACTTATCTACTTAATACGATAATCCATAGCCAAATTCCATTCGTTAAATACTTTTCCCTCGAGTATATTTGCAATTCTCTCACATGCATGTCCATCCCCATATGGATTACATGCTTTGCTCATCTTCTCGTATTCCACTTTATCCTCCAACAAAAGTTTAAAGTTATTATAAATATTCTCTTCATCCGTACCTACAAGCCTTAGTGTGCCTGCCTCAACCCCCTCTGGGCGCTCTGTAGTATCTCGCATAACAAGTACTGGAACACCATACGATGGGCACTCTTCCTGGATCCCCCCCGAATCTGTAAGGCACAAAAAAGATCTAGCTTCAAAATTATGACAATCAAAAACATCAATCGGTTCAATAATATGTACCCTATCACAATCACCCAATTCTTGTTCTGCAGCTTCTCGAACAATCGGATTCATATGTATTGGATATACTACTTTGCAATCTGTATGTTCATCCAGTACACGTCGTATAGCCCTAAACATATTATGCATTGGCTCTCCAAGATTCTCACGTCGGTGTGCCGTGATAAAAATCATTTTGTCATTACCGATCCAATCCAACTCAGGGTGTGAATAATCTTCTCTAACAGTATGCTGCATGGCATCAATAACTGTATTACCCGTCACATATATATTGTCAGCATTTTTTCCTTCTTTCAGAAGATTATTTTTCGCTAGAGGAGTAGGTGCAAAATTATATTGACTAATAATACCAACAGCCTCTCGATTGAATTCTTCTGGATAAGGAGAATATATATTATAAGTTCTAAGACCTGCCTCTACATGCCCCACTGGAATCTGTAAATAAAAACATGCTAGTGCTGTCACAAATGTAGTGGACGTATCACCATGGACTAGTACCACATCTGGTTTTGCATCTTCAAGAACATCTTTTATTTCATTTAAAATATTTGTTGTGATGTCAAAAAGAGTCTGGCGTTCTTTCATGATATCTAAATCATAATCTGGGACAACACCAAAAGTATTTAGTACCTGATCCAACATTTGTCTATGCTGAGCAGTCACACATACTATTACATCTAGCAGCTCTCTTTTTTTCATTTCAAGAACCAGTGGGCACATCTTAATAGCTTCTGGTCTTGTTCCAAAAACGCACATTACTCTTTTTTTCTTACTCACTTTACTTTGCTCCTTAATCCTACAAATAGGCAGTCCAAACGGGCTGCCTAAATTATAACATAAGATATTTTTGAAAGATATTTCTTTAACATGTCAACTTTGTCTGTCTAATTTTCAATTTTATTGAATTTAATCTTATTAAATACAACGTATAAAATTGCACAAACTAATGGAAAGTAATTATGGACATAAAACCCATGTCCAACGGCATTAGATAAAATCGTATGCCAAATAAACGCTGGCAAGAAAGCGATGAAAATGATAAGAACATCTGTTTTAAAATCTTGAGTTCCACAGTTTGTCACATGTACTTTTTTTGTGAAAATAAGTAATACTACTATCGTTAACACTATAATTAAAATAACCCAAAAGCTTCTTGAACTTAGAAGAAATTTTATAGGTGTTATAAAAGCTAGGAGTTTTTCACTTAATGCATTTCCCATCCAAAACTTAAGTTTTTCCATCCCACTTTCATTTTTCAATATATATTTAGCTAACATATTTTTTTCTATACTAGAAATAGCATATCCTAGATACCATGCTATAACTGATATGAAACCATATCTAAGAGCTTTTCCATGATTTATGCCAATTTTGAAATCATTTATCATCAGTAATAATAGACACATTCCAAGCCCCATCATTGGTGCATAAACATAACAAAGCGAAACCGTGATGAATCCATTAATAAAAAATAGGAAAAATCTAACGGCGCTACTATCGTTTTTCCCTAACCTACAACATAAAATGTATATACCAAACACAAGCATTAGAAAAACATCAAAAAAGGCGGTTATATTTCCGCTTATGTAAATTGTTTCAAAAATTCCTAATGAGATACAGAAGGCAATTGCCAATGCTTTATCTTGTAAATATGCTCGTATAATATATATGAATGCCAAAAAAAGAACGCATGCAGTCAATACATGCCTTATTTCTCCTAATGGCAAAAAAATCAGCAGTATTTTAATTATACTAAGCCCTGCAAGCCAATAATTCGCATAAGGAACTACTTCGCTTTCATCATATCCATTCACAGCCTTATTTAAAGCTGAAATAACAGTATCATCGCCCCTTATAACATAATAATTTCCAAGGGCTGATTGTACTATGGGATAGTTGTTTTGGAGAGCTATAATATTTAAAGAAATAGCATCTGTCCAATTATCAAAAAAACCTGTATTTGATCCCTCGTAAGTGCTAGGATATAACCCTTCTTTATTTAAAAGTTCCACAGAAATCTGTAACTCATTATTTATACTTTTCGATGGAATTAATCTTCCAAATAGAAGAAGCGATATTACTATAAGGAAACATACTATATTTATTTTTATAAAGTCAAAAATAAATTTTCTCATAACGACCTCTTTACCCTCTTATCAGACGGTATTCTCTCTCTATTCTATATGGCAAAGATATTTCTTTAATGTCTCAGCTTTGTCTGTCTGCTCCCATGGAAGCTTAACATCTGTACGGCCAAAGTGACCATAAGCTGCTGTTGGACGG
>NZ_FOVQ01000015.1:0-62368 GCF_900115215.1 Pseudobutyrivibrio sp. UC1225
GCAATTCATGCATCTAGACTATTTATCAAGGGAAAGATTAGCTGCAAAACAATCAAAAATCTTTTGTCTAAATATTTGACACCTATTCGTCCAAACAGAAAAGCAATCCGACGCAAGAAGAAAGATCGTTCTGTTATGAGTTTTAATTATAGATTGTCTTAATTCAACTAATACATATCTGCAACAGGCAGGGGGTATATTCCTGCCTATTTTGCATGTCCAAAAATATTTTTTCCGTACAATCATCCTCCTTACCATCATTAAAAACTTTGATTTTTGTAAGAAATACTCTAAAGTTAATGACATTGCGTTAGAGCGCGCCCATGGCGCGCAAACCTAATAAAGGCTCAAGATATTTAATTCTTGAGCCTTTACTTACATTTATGCTGTGTTAGCCTAATTCACGAACTTCTTAATCAGCATATCTAGTCCACTTTTATTTACAATGGTAACAATAAACCTCTTAATTGCCCCTTTAATATTACCATTTCCATATTTCTTTATCGCATTTTTATAACCATTAGTCTCATATTCATCCCAAAACAAATCATATTTATCACTCTTTACAGATGGTTTTTGCATATTAGCTTGAATATATTTTTTATAATCTGTCTCTATACACTCACAAGAATTTCTAATTGACTCAAATAGCTGCTTGCCCTTTTCTGTATTAAGCTGCATATAAGAAATGCCCCACCCATCGTTATTTATTTGTTCATTTTTAGGATAATAACAATCTCCCAAACTAATGTCTGCTACTCTGGCAACATTTGCATATTTGCACTCAAAGCAAGATGGTTTTAAAATCAAATTTTTAAAGAAATGATGATAGAAAATATCTTGGTTTGTTGATACAGCTATATACTGTTTACCATTTTCAAAATCAACAATAATATTTTGCCATTTACCTGGCATTGGTTTTCCTCTAAAATTAAATTTGATAATTTTAGATTTATATTTCTTTTCTAAACTCTTCTTATAGTCATCAAAAAAACGTGGACTTCCCACACCGTGGCATATTATGTCCTGGGTTATCAACTTTTTTGTATCACATTTTTTTCTATTTAAATAATTTATTAAACCTGAGACCTGGCATGCTGTTCCTGAAAAATATACATAGCGATCGTTTTTTAAATCATCTAAAACTTTTGTATATATATCTCCTATAAAGCTTTGAACATACTTTGAGCCACGGAAGGCTTTTAATTCCTCTGCTCTTTCCGCTCTTCCATGAACTATGTTCATCTGCTCGTCATACATTGCTCCATAAGCTGTACCACCTAATTCTACAACTTTTTTTGCCAACAAAATAAACATTCCACCGGATGAACTTTGTTTTCTATCTGATATCTCATTTTTTGCCAAATAAGTTAAAATGGGTTCATTATATTTGATATCATTTACATTATTCTCTGGACAAGTTTTTACACATAGTCCACACTCCACACATTTTGTAGTGTCTATATGTGGAACAAAAAAGCCTTTAGAAGTCTTTTGCATTTCAATTGCACCTTTGGGGCAAATTGAAATGCACGCAGCACAACCAGTACAATTTGTTTCACTTATTAATTCCATAGTTCCTCCTAGGTTTTTAGTTATATCTTCCCACCTCTATCAAATCACATATATCCTTCATGAGGCAAGAATAACGTTCGACATATTCAGCAATCACATAATCAGGACTAATTTCATCTAATAAATTAGCTTTATAAAAAGATCGGTGTAGAACATAAACATCTTCAAACTGTTCTCTCAATTCTGGAATCATGGAACTCCTAAATGAATCTCCTACCAGCAATATTGTTGACTTGTTTTCAGCATTATCATTATGAAAATGTGATACTTGTTCTGTCTCTTGTTCTTCCTTAAAAGAAGTCCAATCTACAGGAAGTGTTCCTTCAACTTCATACTCCACATCATCTGAAAGAACAGCTTTTAATCCTGCCAATTTTGCCAAGTCGTCTTCGGCACAGTAATGATAATTCTCTTTAAGCGGCTTCGATGTAATTTTTCGTTCAGTCAATTCAGGAATACTAATATCTAAGGCAGCTAGCGAGTCTCTTACTCCTATATAAGCACCTAATTGATTCCAATGAGTATCATAATGATAGTATAATTCCTCAACCAAATGATCATTTAAAAGATTATTTTTTGGTGATACAACATTTATGCCTTTACTTTTTAAATTATCAATCAAAATATCTGTACTTGTTACTTCTGCCTTAGTATAAGTATTTGGCATATATTCTGAGTATACATTTTCCTTATTAGGAGCTACCATAATTGTAAATTTAATCCCGCGTGCTTCCATTTCCTTTTGAACTAATAACGCAGACTCAGTTATATTGTTTATTTCATCCTGACTATATCTATTTGTTCCCTCATAATCTGCTATAGAATCTCCATCAGACTTAGATTTATAGAACAACCATCTATCATTACCTGAAAACACTTGAACTGATGATACTTCTCCTAAAACTGAATATGTAACTAATGAATCAACATTACTGAATTCCGAATTTTTATAGAGAGACCATTTTGAATCAATCTTATCTACGATTTCATCAAACTTATTACATTTTCTATCTATTAGTTCAAATATACTTTGCTTTTCAACCAGTTCTTCTCCATTAGAAGAATTAGTAGTGTTACTGGCAGCCATAGTAGTTGTATTTGTTTTTGCGCTCTGTTTCTGTTGAACTTTTCCTCCAATACGTATAGCGGAATAAATCCAAGAAGCTATTGATATTATTAAAATTGTTAATATAAGAACATAAATATACCAGTGATTTTTTTTCGCATTTATTTTTTCCATGACAAATCCCTCTCTAAAAATTACCATAAATATATGGTGTGTATGAAGAATTCATAGCTCCACAAATTGTTAAAAACACAACCAGAATTATAGTGACACCTCTAAGTACTACAAACCACTTTTTTTCTGCAATCCTTGATAAATATTGATTCCAAGGGAAACATAAAATAACTGCGATTATTACTAAAGGTAAAAATCTTACAGCCTTATTTTCCAACATACCTGATCCACCACCAAACATACCTCTTATATAGTTGAATGTAGTTGTAAGATTAGATGCTCTAAATGGAACCCACAACAAGTTAACAAAAAACAATGTATAAATATGTCCCTTAACTCCACACGCAAACTTTCTTAAAGATTCACTGTTCTTCTCTACAACAAGGAGAATAAAATAACCTATTCCCCATAATATAAATGACCAATCTGCGCCATGCCAAAGACCTGTAAGGAGCCATACTATAAGCATATTTGTAATATGTCGTGCCTTTGAACATCTATTGCCACCTAATGGAATATATACATAATCTCTAAACCACTGAGTGAGAGACTTATGCCAACGTTTCCAAAAATCAGATATACTTTGAGCCTGATATGGTTTATTGAAATTCTCTCTAATATCAAAACCTAACAGCTGTCCCATTCCAATAGCCATATCCGAATATCCAGAAAAATCAAAATATAACTGCAATGTATATGCTATTGAACCAATCCATAGTCCAGCTACTGAATAGTTTCTTCCACTGGCCACTCCATCAAAATAATAATCTGCAAGTACAGAAATCTTATCTGCTATTAGGATTTTCTTACTTAAACCAATTGCTATCCTTTCAACAGCTTCTGCAATATCAAAAGAATATGATGAACAATTTAATCCCTGCTCAAATTCATTGAATCGGATAATAGGACCAGATGTTACAGTAGGAAAGAACGTCAGATATAGATATGTGTCTATAAGTGATGGCCTTTTTTCAAGCTTATTCTGCTTAAGATCAACCAATAATGAAACAGCCTCAAATGTAACAAATGAAATACCCATTGGAACAATAATTTTAGACGTAGTAAAATTACTTCCTATAAATGAATTAAGTGATTCAATAACGAATCTCGTATATTTAATAAATAACAAAGGAGTTACCGCTAAAATCAAGCTTATGGAAAATATCCAATTTTGCTTAATCTTGGTAATCAATAAAGAAAAACACCAAATAACTACTGCGTAGAATAACAGCATTAAATAAGAAGCTAATCCACCCCATATTAAGAAAATACTGTTTGCAACAGCAAATAGTATTCTCCTACTCAATGTGTTGTTAGCGCATACCTTTCTATATAAAACGACAAACCAAGGTAATATTCCAATTAAAAAAATACCGCTTGAAAAGGTCATAACTTACAATCTCCTTTAATTATTTTATTTATAAATACATCAACAAATAATAAATTATCTTATCAATTATTTAACCAACCCAATAAAATCCTCAACTCAAAAACAGTAGGTACTGAAAAAGTACCTACCATCATACTTACTTCTTCAAACTAAGAATCTTAGTCTTTAAAAGTTTAAATTCATCTGTCTTCCAATATCTTACTAAGTAAACTATATTTACAATTATTACACAAACTAATGCCTTAATAATCCAAAATACTATATTGCTTCCATCCATATATTTCATTGGAATAAAACATAAACAAATACAAACTGCTAATATTAATGTATTAAATAGATACTCTAAGAAATAATTCTTTGGACTCACATTAAATACTTTTTTAAATAGAATTTGTGGCTCATACCAGAAATATGTTGATATCTTAGAAATTGAAGTAGCAAATAAAATACCGCTTATTCCTAACCACTTACCAAGTACAATAGATAGTATTAAGTTTAACAACGCAGTAACAAACATGATATATCTAATCTGTTTATACATACCTGTACCTTCTCTGAATGTCCATACAGGTCTCATGCATGTAGAGAAGAATATATTTAATACAATTGCTATGACAGTCAAGTTGTCCAAACGGTATTGGGCACCTACCCAAATACCTATAAAATCCTGTACAAGAAAGAGAATGCAAACAGCTACATTGCCACAAATCCAGAAGCTCACCATCTGCATTGACTTAAATGTAGAGTACCTTTTCTCACTTCCTGTTGTAGCAACAAGATTTCCAATGCTAGCAGTAAGTGAATTAAATAATAAAGCTATAAGCGTCTCTAATGTATTTGTAATAGTAAAGTAGTTTGAGTAAAGACCTACATAAATTGTTCCAACAATTACCGACATCAAAATATTGTCTGTTCCATTTAGCAGGCTCCATGCAATCTTATACAGAAATACTGAAGAAATATCTCCAAAAAGATTCTTCTTCTCTTCCTTCTCTAATCTAACAGTCTTATCAATAAACTTATACTGCTTGTCAGTCAAAGCTGAAATTATTATATTCTGAGCTGCTATGGCCAATACATCCAATAAGATAAAGCATAGGTAACTCTTTAACAGCCATACAACTAATAACTGCAAAACAATCTTAGAGAAGTTAACAACTATCTCTAAGCGATTAATCATATAAGTCTTTTGGTCGGCCCTCAGCAGTGAAGACTTATATACTAGCAAGTATGATACTGTGTTCTTAAACACAAACACCATATAATAAATGTAAAGATGTGGAATCGTTGAATCCATATTGACCAAATATTTCAAGAATGGAATCAAGCCTAACCCTATAACTGTAACAGCTAGTGCTATCATCCTATATATATACTTGAAATAATTAAGAAGTCCTGATATCTTACGATAATCATTCTCGGCAATTGGCTTATATAAGCTTACATTCATTGCTATGCCAATTCCCAAATCAGCCATACATAATAATGTCAAAACATTACTAAACAGACCATTGATTCCAAGATACTCAATACCAATATACTTAATAAAAAGTTTTCTACTAACAAATGTAAGAACGAGAAGTGCAATCTTGTTAGTAATCGCAGTTACAGCGTTTTTACCAGCACTCTTTGTTCTAGTTTCGCTATTTAATCCCATTTTTTTGCTCCGTCATTATTCACTAGCCAACAGAAATAGACCATAATTTTCTAATTTCTCCTAAACATACTTTTGTAAAAAAGCTTCTATTTCATTTCTAGTCGTTTTTACAAAATTATCTTTATCTATATTACGGTACTCTTCATCTACTGCCTTTTCAAAAGCTTTCATTGTATCCGAAACAGTTGAATTTGAATAATCAATAAATCTTTCAGGATATCCTATTATTTTACCAAACATTCTCTGCTTTTCATTCCATACGATTCCAATCGAAGGCACACCGTATGAATACGCAATGATACTAGAATGAAGTCTTGCACAAATCAATGCATCAAACGAACATATAATTTTACATAGTTCTTCGACTGTTGTAGGACGATTTGCTACTTCTGCGTTTACATTCAATGTTATCTCTAAATGTTTCTTCAATTTTTCAGCAAAAATCTGATCTGCCCCTAAACCATTAGTATAAATAATTGGCTCATAGCCTCTACTCTTGATTTCCTGATACAGAGAAGAATAAAGTGCAATCAATGCATCCTCATCAGCGTTAATTCCATTATCTACAAATAATCTACCGCGAACAACGCCTAATCCAACACGTTTATTCTTTGTATTTTTAATTTTATGAAGTCCGCTTATTACGCAAGCTGGGTCAGCAACCAACGCTGTTTTAATTGTGGCTGAGTCGACATAATTATTTGATAAACATTCTATATCATCTCTTGTTGTTATTACTTTTACACAATCAGAATTTATAACTTTTTTAAGTCTTTGACACTCAACATCATTCTCATCGTATCCTTCAATACCAACACCACAAAACATAACCGGTACATTATTTTTGTTAGCAAAATCAGTAATCATTTCAATTGCTCTTGAAAAGATTAGCTGATATTTATACTTAATAAGGCCTCCACCAGTAAAGATAATACATTTAGTATCTTTAGAAATATATTTCTCACAAAGTTTTTTTAAACGTGCCAGTTCATATTCATTTGGACCATATTTCATTCTGCGAATATGAAATCGAACCTTATCTACTAAAATATTTGAGTTGTTCTCAATTTTCTTTCGTCCATATAAATCAATTTTATCAAGAACAACATCTTGATTTTTCAAGCTGTCCTTAACTAAATACTCTGTTGATTCCGCAATTGCTTGATCACCTAAATTAGTATCAAAAAACAAACCTGCTAATACTATATTTCCCATTAATAATCCTTTCAAAATTATCATCTGGATAACAATCAATCCATTATGACAATACTACATATTCTAAATTTCTTTGTTCTGTTCTGACATGTAGCTAATAAGTTGCTGATACATTTCCTCTAATCCAGTCAACGGAGACCAACCAATGCTTCTAAGCTTTGCTGTATCCAAATTCATATGAAGTACCGGCGCATAGCCAAACTTAGACTCATCATCTATTTCAATACGAACTGCTATATCATTAGCACTTACTTTGCTGACAAGCTCAGCCATTTCATAGATACTACAATAAGTATCTTCGTTGGCTGCATTATATGCATTTCCATTTTCGCCATTAAGTAACACTGTAACAATTGCAGAAACAGCATCACCTGTGAAAAGATAATTTCTCTTTGTCTCACCCTTAGTGTGTAACACTATGTCATTACCTTCGATTGCATTTCTCGCGAATTCGGCAAATACTCTTCCATCATTGTAATTAACACCTGGGCCAAAAGTCTGTGTCAGTCTGATTACTCTCACTGGCACACCATACTCTGAAAAATAAGATGCACATAATGACTCACACATTCTCTTACTTTCAGGATATGAGTTTCTTGGACTCATTGTATTTAAGTCACTAGAATGTAATTCATCAATTTTCTCATCTGTCTTTGGAGCACCATAAACCTCCATAGTTGATAAGAATACAAGAGAGCTAACATTCTTTTCCTTTGCAACATTAAGGATATTTGTAGTTCCCTTTAATGCTGTGTTAATTGTCTCTACAGGCTCTTCCATAAATGCCTTGCTTGATGTTTGATTTGCACCATGAACGATATAATCAACTTCACCAGAAATTTCGATTTTATCTGTCACATCGCAAATAGCATATTCAACAGAATCACCAAATAAAGCTTCTGCCTTGGCTCTGTTTCTAACAACAGCTACAACCTTGATTGGGCATTCTAAATGCTTGCTAATCTCAACCAAAGTAAGTACAACGCTGCTTCCAATTAGACCTGTTGCACCAGTAATAGCTACTCGCTTGCCAGCCAATTTAGCTACATCTACTTCTTTATTATTAAGAATATAATCACTATATTTCTTTACTGTGTTTAATAAAACTTCTCTAGAATCCACTTCATTATCCTCACAAAAAATTAATCATCCAAACCATAAATCTGAGCATCTTCTCTAACCTGAAGAATTGCTCTCATAGTATAGAAATCATCTGGAGTAGTAATCTTGATATTCTCATAAGGACCATCAATCATGTGAAGATCGTAGCCATAATGCTGCATCATTGTACATGAATCAATGAAATTAGTAATATTCTCAGAAAGAGCTTTTCTATGAGAAGCAAGGATTTCATCTAACCAGAAACTCTGAGGTGCCTTTGCAACTCTTGAATGAGCTCTATCAGGGACCATAACTATCTTGCCTTCATCATCAATCTCAACAATTGTCTCTTTAACGATTCCGCTTGTAATACATGAACCATACTTTTCAACTGACTTGATATTTTCTGTTAAAAGCTTTGAGTTAATTAAAGGTCTAACTCCGTCATGAATGAGAACTACAGACTTTTCACCATTTGCAACTTCCTCAGCTGCACAGAGACCATTGTAAATAGATAACTGACCAGATTCACCACCTGGAACAACCTTTACTACCTTTTTTAATCTGTACTTATATACAAGCTCGTTAAAGAAATCAATCCAGTCCTTAACACATACAACAACTATCGCATCAATGTTTTTGTTCTTCTGGAAATACTCAATTGTATGCACAATAATTGGCTTGTTATAAATTTCCAAAAACTGCTTTGGGCGATCCTTGCTATGCATTCTTGCACCAACACCACCTGCAAAAATCAATCCTATATTCATATTCATATCCTCCCTAAAACCAATACTATTTTATATACAAATCAAACTCATGAGGAGCTACTCGTTTCTCCTCTGGTGGCAACTGCATGTAGTCACCATACATCTGCTTGAGGTACTGATCGTAACCAACAGGTGCCTGATATACTCTATCTTCAAAATGCATATCCATTGTCTTTTCAAAAGTCCAACGTTCTATTATTTCCTTTTCAACTCTGACACCAAATGTGCTTCCTACATACGCAGACTTGTAAAAATCATACTTTAAAGCTTTTTTGAGCAGTGAGTTATATGATTTTTTTCTACCTATAACAGTGTAAAGAATTTTCACTAGTTTTGTAGAAAACTTTAGTTCATTCCATGGAAGATATGCTCTTCCTATTCTGCACCCTGTATCGTTGATATAACGGATCTGATTCTTAGCTTCTTCTAAGTCATCACCAAAGCCATCCATAGGAAAGATATCTATAAACAAACCTCCCTGCTCTTTATTACCAACCTTTATTAAGGTGTTATTATGTACAATTTTGGCAAAAGGAATACCATAACCATCATCTCCAAATTTTACAACTGAAAGAAATCCGAAAGCTTCTTTATTATCTGTATATAAAGACAATAGCTTTTCATAATCTGGTCTAGGCATAGCAAGATCCACATCATCATCCCAAGGAATAAAACCCTTATGTCTGACAGCTCCTAACAAAGTACCACCAGCCAAAAAATAAATAAGATTATTGTCTTTACATATTTTGTCAAACTTATCCATCATTTCAAGCTGTATATTATGTAATTCTTGAATGTTCTCAATTTTCTTCATTAATTTCCCCTTCGTTTCCTAGAGCAATCGCCCATATTATTCCCAAAATTGATAAAAATATTCTATTATAAGAAATCTCTACGGTTGATATAAAAATAAAAATATATATCAAAATAATAAATGGATATATGACTTTTCTAATACTTTTATATTTATTTGCAAATGCAAACATATATGTCATAAAGCCAATTAAAAATATCGTGCCAATTACTCCAACTTGTGACATCCACTCAACTATTCCATTTTGTGAATCCGCGTATCCTGTAAAAAACATATAAACAGTATATGTTGTTCCAAACCCATACCCAAACCAAGGACGTTGGAGAAGAATTAAAGGTAACAACTCATAGATGTTTACTCTTCCAGTAAGTGTAAGACTACGCCCCAAATATTCTGTAACAACCTTTTGAACTAAAGCAGAATTCAAAACAAAGGTATAAGTGAAAGCAAAAGAACCACATATCAGCAAGAACAATAAATATACCCATTTGTTTCCCAAAATTGTGTATGCGTTTGTGAAAAACATATACATAACAACAAAAATGAAAGTACCAACAATTCCTGTTGCGCAGGAAATCCACAGACACAAGACTACCATGTATGACATAAATAAAGCGATTGTGCCCCACTTGATATTCTGTGTATCATGTAGATAAAGATAAAGCGCAATCCAAAACAAATGCCAATATACCACAGCAAATTTAGTTCCAAGAAGAAATGTAATATGATTATATCCACTTATAAATGCAATAATGTCATTACATATAAGAATACCAAACAAAAGTTTATAAAAAACATTTATAAAACTCTGCAATTTACCCTCTATGACTAAAAGATTTAACATCGCATAAATTTCAACTAGTGACAATGCATACTTTAACGAAGCCATAAAAATATCTTGATTTTGATATTCTACTCTGTGAACATATGAGGTCCCTATTGTTACTGCACAAAATAATGAAAGCAAAATCCACATCACATAACTGGTTTTTTTAACCAATTTAGGAATCATAATTAAAACATAAAGACCGACAATTATAATCAGCATTTCACGTATACTCGAATACTTCGGCACAAAAGATAGTGAGATTAGAGTGGCAAAAATCATCAATATTGACATTATATATGTCATGTCTATCTTTATATATTTACTCATAAAAAAACCTCACTACTAAATATGCTTACTACCTCTAACCAACAAAAAATATACAATATCAAAAAATCTTAAGCGCATCATTAATAGTAATACACTTTTGCCTAGACGCTTAAAATTAAAACCACCATGCTTTAAAGCCCTTTGACATTCATCACTTTTTATGCACTTTACAAGCATTTTTCTTTTTTCAATAAAACTTGCGTTATCAGCTGTTACAACCATTTTTAATGCAGCTATCATGAAAGAACTGTATAAGAAACATACACATTCTTCAATCAAAGAACCATAATTATATTCTTCTACTTTGCTTAATGTTTCTCTTAAAAAATAGTTAATTTTATCTATTCTGTCTGGTCTATACACATGTGTTAACGAAGCATCATTATCACAATAAAAATACATTGGCTTATCAATTATAGATACTACATTTACTGCTCTATAATACTGAAGCAAAGAATACACATCCTCAGCTATGATCACTCTCTCAGACACAAATTCCCAATTAATAGAATCTATCGTAGCCTTCTTGTACATACAGCACCAGGCACTCATCCAAAGTCCCGATACTGTTTTTCCTTTGCTAGCTAGCAATGCTGGGAGAACATCGTTTTTTATTTCCTCACCAACATAATGCTTCTTCTCAGACTGTGGCACATTACTCTTGTATACATTTCCATCTCTATCGACCCTAGAAAAGCCATATAATACCACATCAGAATCCTTTTCTTCCTGAATCCTCAAACATGACTCTACTAAATCTTCACTAACATAATCATCGCTATCTAAGAAGAATACAAACTCTCCATTTACATATTCAAGACCAGTATTTCTAGCCTCTCCCAAGCCAGCATTCTGCTTATGAACGACCTTGACTCTAGAATCTTTTTTTGCCCAATCTTCACACTTCTCAGGACAAGAATCTTTTGCTCCATCATCAACCATTATTACTTCTATATTTTTATATGATTGGTTTAGAACCGAATTCATACATCTATCTAAATATTTTTCCACATTGTAAATTGGCAAAATAATAGAAACCAGTTTCTCCAATGTAATCCCTCCATCTATTCCAGATTATAAATCCAGAGCTTTAACATGGCTTTCAACCATTCTTTCAATACTATATTGACGACTCTTATTAATAAGATACTCTGAATAATCTCTGATATCTGATCCTAAGATTTCTCTTATACCATCCAAAATTCCCTTATAGTCATCACTTTTAAATAAGTATTTTTCATACTGTGGACTCAGAAATTCTACTGCTGCACCACTACCTTCGGTAGAAATAATTGGTGTTCCGAATGAAGCCGCCTCATTAATTACAAGCCCCCAGCACTCTTTTCTGGATGGTAACAATAGAACTGCTGCCTCTTTATATGCTTTATTTAAATCTTCTTTCTGTAAAAACGAAATGACCTCTACGTTGGCCAAATCACCAACATGCTGCTCACTAAGGAACAGATTTGTTCGTTTACCCATACCTACGAATTTATATCTAATCTTTTGATCAAGCATGGCAATCTTAACTGCTATATCAAGCCCTTTATAATCGAAATACTGACCAACGACCAAAACATAATCATCTCTGTCTTGTTGTTCTACATCACTTTTGATTTCTGTTTTATCAAATGAGCTAAAGTAATATGGATAAACAGATTTATTACCGACAAGTTTTCTTATATTAGCTGCTGACACCTCTCCAGCTGTAAGATATTTTTCAGCACCCTTTATGAAAAACTTCTTAAGTTTGTTTTTAAATCCAGTCTCTCCAACAAATATCTCTCCATCAAAACTCAGAGTATATTTCATTCCCATCATCCTCATGTAAAGCATTGCCATGAGCTGAACTGGACTGTTAAAACAGCTGATTATTATTTCATCGTACTTTTTACTCAAATATCTGAAAATAGAAAGAGAAATGACATTTTCATTTTTATAATTCAATCCATTAAGATAGATTTTCTTATAATTTGTATCAATGCTTTTCGACCATTCCTCATTTCTGTTTCCAGACTTTTGACGTTCGTAAAGTACTGTAAGCTCAGACTTCTCTGCCAACTGATTAAAAAACTTTACTTTATATGGAACTTCTATATTAGTTATATAAAGAATTTTTTTCATATTAATTCAAAACCCTCGTCACTTTGCTTTGGCAATACATTCAGTAATAAAGCCAATTGCCTCCTTCTTCTGCTCTTCTAAAACTCTAGCGGCTTGAGTATAATCAATATCATTTTCAACATACATGATATTGTTCATATCTAATTCCCTATCTGTAATTCCAACAAGTTCTAGAAGTTCTTTTGAACGATTATTAACACTCTTTCCATTGTCTAACTCTATTGCAAACTTCTTCTTAAATAGAATAGAAAAAACTGTGCCATGGAATGAATTAGTAACAAAATATCTTGAATAATAAATCCAAGCCATAAAGTCTGCTGGAGAGCATTTTGCAAAAAACTCAGCACTCTTTTTTGCATTTATAATCTTGCAACCAGTCTTCTTAGATAACTGCTCTGCATAATTCAATAAATCCTTTGGCTCACGAATGTTATATACAAAAATATAATCTTCCTTCATAGGACGCTCGCCAACAACAGTCTCCCATTCCTTAGCACTTAATAGCAATGTGGGATCAACAACCACTCGGCAATCTTTTCCTGCAAATTCCTTGATTAATGTTTTTCCACTCTCTTCTCTAACTGAGATTCCAGAAAAATCGTCAAGTAACTTTTCGTAGTCAAACTTGTCATAATCTGGGCGTTTTTCGAAGCCAAAACTTGCAGCATACGCATTTTTCTTTTTACCATCAGACACAAAATCCAAAAAGTATGCTTCGTCTCCATCAGTACATGCATAATTCCATACCTGATCGCTACCTGAAAAGAAACAATCATATTTGTTATCCGCTTTTGCTATATCATTCGAAGTATATTCCTCTTCTGAAAGAGAAATATACTTTTTAATGAATGAATTAAATGCCTTGTTCTTTCTAATTCTAAAAAACATCTGAATAAACGACTTTATCCAATTGTCTCCGTTACGAAAACCTGCAAAAGGAGATACAACGTTTTCAATTTTGTCGCATTTATAATCAATTATGTCACAATCATGCCCCATATCCTTAATAGATTTATTCAAAGCATATGCCTGAAGAACTGCTCCATAATTTACTGCTCTATGAAATGTTAGTATTCCTATTCTCATCATTTATCCTCGTTATTTACTCATCTGTGCTGCGATATCAGCATCAACGATTTCTTCACCAGTCTTATCCTTAAGCTGCTCCATAGAAGCTGCTGAAAGACCGTTATTTACTGTTGCACACATATCACATGTACTGCACTTATCAAGATCTTCCTTTGAAACTTTACCATCGCGAAGATCACGAACGATCTTATTCTCATACATACTGTACTTCTTCTTTGTCCAGAACTTAGCCTTGTGACGAATTACCCACCAGAGTGGTACCCAGATGTACTTATGCATTGCTGGTGAAACTGAACCAATCATCCAGCAATCACGGTCACAGCATCTAACCTTTGAACGAACAGCCTCTGCCTCTGGAGAATTCCAAAGCTCATCCCATGACTGGTTATTAAGGTTACCCATAACCTCTTTGTCCTTTGTTCCGTTACATGGCATTACATCACCATATGGATCGATGAAGAATGTATCAAATGACATATCACATGGAAGAAGTCTCTTCTGTCCATAGATGTAATTGATAAGTCCATGGTTGAAGTAAGCTCTGAACCACTTCTTAGGGCTCTTGCTTGCAAGGAGCTCGTTAACAAGGTTCTCGAAGTTCTGAGCAACCATTGGACGATCCTTGATAATGTTCTTTGCCTCTACGAAATAGAAGCTGTTGTGAAGAGATGCTGTAGCAAACTCCATACCCATCTCATCAGAAAGCCTGTAAAGAGGTACAAGGTCAGGAGCGTTCTTATCTTGAACTGTCATACCAAATCCAACGTCTGTCATACCCATCTCACGAAGCTTCTTAAGTGTCTGGTAACCTCTCTGGAAACCATTCTCAAGACCTCTGATTTCGTTGTTTGTCTGCTCAAGGCCCTCGATTGAAATACGAATACCAATCTGTGGGAACTCCTTACAAAGATCTACAATACGATCTGTAAAGAAACCATTTGTAGAAATAACGATACGATCTGACTTCTTATAAAGCTCACGAACGATATCTTTGATATCTGTTCTGATGAATGGCTCACCACCTGTGATGTTTGTGAAATACATCTTTGGAAGCTTCTTGATTGTCTCAATTGAAATCTCTTCCTCAGGCTTAGATGGTGCCTTATATCTGTTGCACATAGAACAACGTGCGTTACATCTGTAAGTTACAATTACGGTTCCGTTTAATTTCTTCTCTGCCATTTCTAAACTCCTCTTTTCCCTATTTTTAAATAACGTGTTGGATAAACAATAAAATCCAAAGGTTTTATCTTTTCCAAAATAATCATTGCGACTATTGGGCCGCAGAAGCTTATAACCAATCCCATAACAATATGAATTGCTGGATTGCTAATACCCATCTTCGTTAAGACACTTCTAAATGGTGCTGCAAACATTGTATGCATCAAGAAGATTGGCATAGTATATGTAGCAAAAAACTGCCAATATTTATTTTGAACACCATCCTTAAAAGATGTGTGAACAATACTAATTAAAGAATAACAAGCGGTAAGCCCCAATAAAAAACCAATAATATCGTTATCAATATCTCTTAGCTGAACAAACAGACTTCCAAAGCAAAACAGAGCAAATAAAGTTATTCCAACAATCCGATTACACAGCTTACCAAGGTCATAAGCTAATGTCATTCCAAATACAAACCAAAACCAATTTGCAAGTACATTATCAACAAGAAATATCTTTTCTACAGAAGCTAATACACCGATACAATTAAGAATTTTCAATATCCCTGCAAGCGTTAACATTACTAGCTGACTTTTTAAGGTTCTTGTAGTTAATGTTATAACGAAGAGAAAAAACAATACATATAAATACCAGTATGGTGCACCTGGATGAACAAACAAAGTATCAACCAAATTTCCTGTTTCTTTGTTAACAGATGATGAGAACAAATTTTTCAATATCCATGTGATGATTGAAAAAACAAAGTATGGTACTCCTAAAGCAACCACTTTTTTCACAACATTTACTTTCCATGACTCAAAAGAAGACACTTTTGAGTATTTTTGGTACAAAAATCCACTACATATAAAAAATAGAGGAACATGGAAATAATAAATTGTATTGTTAAACCAATAAAACAAAATCGTTCTTGATATTATCTCCGCCTTTGCCATTGATTGAAAAAAATGTCCTAAAACGACTAGTATACATGCAACTACTTTTACATTGTCTACCCATACATCTCGAAGCTTTTTGTTACTATGGTCTAACATCCGTAAATCCTCAATACTTTCTCCAAATATTCATCTATAGTATCGAAGCTTAATTCTTTACAATTCTCATGCATATTCATTGCCTTATTATCATCCTGCCAGATAGTATGAATTGCATCACAAAGCTGATCAACATCTCCACTCTCATAAAGCAGGCCTGTTTCTTCTACTTTTATAAGCTCCGGAATACCACCTATATTAGCTCCAATAACAGGAGTTCCATACATCTGTGATTCCATTACAGAGAATGGGCAGTTCTCATACCACTCTGAAGAATACACTGACATCTTTGCCTTACGAATAAGATTTGCCAAATCATCTCCACTCTGGAATCCAACATTCTTTATGTTATCGATTCCCTTAAGCAAATCCTCAAGAGGACCCTTTCCTGCAAAAATGAAATTAACCTCAGGCATTCTCTTTGCAGCCTCAATAAGAGTACGAATGCCCTTTTCCTCAGAATATCTGCCAAAATAAAGAACATAATCTTCCTTCTCTGCCTCAATCCAAGGAATAGACTCTATAAAATTGTGAACAGCAACTGTCTTAGGTGCAAAAAGTGGATTGCTATCAAGCTTACTCTTCATAAACTCACTGCAGCAAATAAACTTATCAATGTACTTATATGTACCTTTAAGCTTCCAGAATGTAGCCTCAAGTGTACCGATGAAGCTCTTTGCTGTGCTACCATGAATACATTTGCCCTTTGTGCAATTCATAAAATGACCACTCAAGCACTTTTCGCAGTTCTCATGAGTGTTTGGATTGTTACACATGTGGTTTGGACAAACAAGCTGATAATCATGAGCAGTAAAAACAATCTTACAACTATGTCCTGTCTGCTTTCTCCACTTCACAATCTCCAAAATCATTGAAGGTGTAAGCTGATAATTGAAATTATTAAGATGAACAACATCTGGCTGGAAATCATCCAATACCAATCTAATCTTTTGACGTGCTTCCTTTGAGTAAATTGTTTTCAAAGGATATGTCATTTTTTCAAATTTACTTGCATCATGGAAATCCATATCCGAAGTGTATGCATCGACATTATTCCCAACGCATCTGCCTTCATGCTCCATTCCAAAATACTGAACCTGGTGCCCCTTAGCCATAAGTGCTTCACCAAGCTTAAAAATATATGTTTCTGAACCTCCATTTGGGTAGAGAAACTTATTTACCATAAGTACTTTCATAACAATCTCCATTTAATTTTTTGTATAGAACCCGTAAAATGCCATACTGTAAAATTATACAATTCCAATAGTAATGTTGACAATTGCTGATTAGTAAAAATAAGTGTCGTTTTTCCCGTTTAATTATGTAACTTTTCACAATTCTGTCACATTTTTAATAAATACAACATTTTTAATTATATTCCCCTCATTCACAATCTATGTTTAAATATTATAATTAAAATAAAAGTAGCCTGACAAACAATGCCAGGCTATGTACGCTATGCACTAAATAAAGTTTTAGTACTACTAAAACATTTTTGTAATCTTTTGTGAATAAACATAGAGATAACAGTTGATACTCCAATTATAACCACATACCAGATGATTGCAGGCATACTACTCCAGACATTGTAAAACTTCAAAATCTGAAACAATCCTACGTGTACCAAATATATCTCTAGTGACATCTCCCCATAGAATTTTAGCACATTGGTAATATAAACATTTTTCATCTTGGAAAGGATAACAGCAAGCAAAAACGAACTTGCCAATCCAAGAGCGGCCACTACATATCTATATGTAGCTGCTATAATAAAATTAGAAGCTATAGCAACCAAAGATATCACAACCACTGAAGTAATTATTATTATCTCCCAAACAGAAAATTCCTTCTCCTTTTCAATACTCCCACATAGAATGCCAAGCATAAACGCTGGTATTCTGGAAATAGCTATTTCGAAAAAAATCAATATATTATCATTTGAACTGTGCATATAAGGAGCAACCGCCAACGCCGCAAATAATATAATAATTGTACTAATGTGCTTAGTATATTTATCCATCTTAATCAATAGAGGAAATAGTAAATATGCCACTACAATAAATGACATATACCAAAATGGATACAATTCATTCTTAAACCAAAAACTAATAGTAAATACATCTAGAAAATAAAGCCACAAAGATTGTTTGTATATGACAAAATCATAAACAATAAAATACGGAATCGATATAAGAAAATATACTGGAAGTATTCTCCTAGCTCTTCTAACATAAAAATTCATAATACCATTTCCCATATTCGAAAATGTGAGTCCTAATGCTGAAAGGAACAAAAAAACATCTACTCCTGCATTTCCAAGCGCAAAAACCCTAGTTATCGCATGTCCAATCGGACCAAGATAATTAAATCCCACATATTTATTTATGTGATATAACATTATCGCTAACGCAGATATTCCAAATATTTCATTTCTATGATTTAGATAATTTTTCCATTTAATATTTGTTTTTTTCATAAATCTAACTTCCTTTTATTCACACATAAGTTAAAATACCATACATGTCCATGATATATATCATATAAAAATAGGGATTTGTACTTTTGTTATAGCAAAATCTTATTTACCCTGTTCATTATTCTGATAGCTAATATGTGCGTTACCATAGCAAATACTATTGTAACTACGATACTGACAAGTATAAACATACCTGAAGATAATAAATTATTTGACAGTTTTTCTACTAATCCAAAAACCATCCCATGGAGCAAATATATTTCAAATGAGATACTCCCAAGAAACTGGTTCACCTTATTCCCATAGCTGATTTTCACATTCGAAATAATAATGAACAAAGTGATACTAAATCCCAGTATTATTTTCAATAAATAATCCCCGAAAAATGGTACCGGCTTAAACATCAAATAAGATATGCCAAAAAATAGCGAAACACCACAACTAACAACAAGTTTTATCATCCACTTATCCTTAAAAAACTGATAAATCTGTGAATAAAACCAGGCCAATAAAATGCCCCAGATAAAACCATAGCACTCTGTGGACCACACCGTTTTAGTATATCCCCCCATAGAATGCATGTAATAAAAAATAAAACTAAATGCTATAACCAGTGTAAAAATCAAAAAATTGCATATAATCTTATTTTTCTTAAACACAATATGTGCTACCCAGAAAAATAAATAACAAGCCAAAAGCCATCTTACCCAAAGATCTATTTTTAGAAGCGAAAAAAATCCAGTGGAACTGCCGCCAATCAACAAAAAAATGATTGCATACATAATATTTATTACCCAGCATGTGATAACCAGCTTAGGTAAACGTCTTTTCCAAAAAGATTTTATGTTATCTGGCTTTTTCTCCATACTCAATGATAAGCCATATGCAGAAGTCATAAAAAAGAAGGTAACGCCTATGTACCCAAAGCTGCTAATCAAATCCTGAATTCTATTTCCATAGGTTGCAGGTATATGGACCAGAATGACTACCAAACACCAAAACCCACGCATAGCGTTTGAATTTTTTTTGTCAAAAAAATGTTCTCCTGTTTCATCCAACTTTGCCTTGCCAGCCATAATATATATCATGAACAAAACCAAAAGAAGCATGATTATATCAGTCATAAAATTCCCCTTCTATGAAAATAGCTAGGTAGTCAAACCAGGCTACCTAGCCATATACACCTTTAGATTATTTATCTAAAACAATATTTTTTTCTAAACAATAATCCTTAAAGCTTGCGTTAACCTTATCCTTATCAGATAAAATCAAATCTTCTTTTGTCATTCCTTCAGGAATAGGCCACTGTACATTGATATCTGGATCATCAAATGCAAGACCACCCTCATCATTTGGATGATAGAAATCTGTAACCTTATAACAAAACTCGGCGAAATCACTTACTACTAAAAATCCATGAGCAAATCCCTTTGGAATAAGGAACTGCTTCTTATTCTCAGCAGAAAGAAGGATACCATAATGCTTTCCAAATGTAGCAGAACCCTCACGAAGATCTACAGCGACGTCATAAACCTCACCTGAGATTACGCGAACAAGCTTATCCTGTGCGTAATTCTTCTGGAAATGAAGTCCGCGAAGAACACCCTTCTTACTTGCTGACTGATTATCCTGAACAAAGTCATAGTGAAGGCCTTCTGCCTCCATGTCATTTTTATTGTATGTCTCTACAAAATAGCCACGGTCATCGCCAAAAACCTTTGGTGTGATAACGCATAAGCCTTCAATACCATTAACATTTTTCTCTACTGTAATAGCCATTATAATCCTTTTGAAACCTCCACTAAATATTTACCATAGTCTGTCTTCATAAGTGGCTCAGCAAGCTTAAGAAGCTGCTCTTTATCGATGAAACCACGCTTGTAAGCTATTTCTTCAATGCATGATACATACATTCCCTGTCTCTTCTGGAATGTACTAACGAACTCAGCTGCCTGAAGAAGCATATCGTGATTTCCAGTATCAAGCCATGCAAATCCACGACCAAGTGTCTCAACATGAAGGTTTCCGCGCTGTAAGTATGCGTTGTTTACAGCTGTGATTTCAAGCTCACCACGAGCTGATGGTTTGATTGTCTTAGCAATCTCTACAACTGAGTTGTCATAGAAGTAAAGACCTGGAACAGCATAATTACTCTTTGGATTCTCTGGCTTTTCCTCGATAGAAATAGCCACACCGTTCTCATCAAACTCTACAACACCGTACTCTCTTGGATCACGTACATAGTATCCAAAGATTGTTGCTCCTGGCTCAGACTCTGTTCTCTGTGCAGCTGAAAGAAGCACCTTAGAGAATGACTGACCATAGAAAATATTATCACCAAGTACAAGTGCAACTGCATCGTTTCCGATGAACTCTTCGCCGATAATAAATGCCTCAGCGAGACCATTTGGAGCCTCCTGAACAGCATACTGAATGTCCATACCTAACTGCTTTCCATCGCCAAGTAGCTCCTTAAATACAGGAAGATCTCTAGGTGTAGAAATAATGAGCACTTCTCTGATACCTGCCAACATAAGTGTTGATAATGGATAATAAATCATTGGCTTATCATAGATTGGCATAATCTGCTTACTAATAGCCTTTGTTAATGGATAAAGTCTTGTTCCTGAACCGCCTGCTAAAATAATACCTTTCATTCTAAGCGTTCTCCTTCCAGTTAATTTAAATATTCTTTTAATGCATCTTTCCAATCAGCCATCTTATAGCCGCTTGTAAGACGAAGCATATAGTTATCTAAAATTGAATAATGTGGTCTGTCTGCACTAGCAGGATTCATCTTCTTGTATTCCTCGCTAGTAACATGATTAACCTTTACATTAATTCCCTTGAGTCTGAAAATCTCTTCTGTAAAATCTGCCCAGTTTGTATCTCCCTCGCATGTACCGTGGAAGATTCCATAATTTTCTGTAGGTTCCAAATGATGAATCATTCTAGCGAGCTCAACTGCTGATGTTGGTGAGCCGAGCTGATCACATACTACTGAAAGCTCATCATGAGTCTCTGCAAGGCTAAGCATAGTCTTAACGAAATTCTTTCCATCTCCATATAACCATGCTGTACGAACAATAAACCACTTATCTGCAAACTGCTGAACAAATTTTTCACCCTCGTACTTTGTCTTGCCATATGCACTGATAGGTCCTGGCTGATCAAACTCAGTGATTGGCTTTGTAGCATTGCCTGGAAATACATAATCTGTACTAACATGAACAAGCTTTGCACCAACCTTTGTTGCAGCTATAGCAAGGTTTCTAGGACCAAGAGCATTAAGCTTATAAGCAAAATCCCAATCCTTCTCACAACCATCTACGTTAGTAGCTGCTGCGCAGTTAATAATTACATCAGGCTTCTTAGCTTCAACAAAACTAAGCACCTCATCTAAATCCATAATATTAAGTGGAGAAATCTTCTCACCTTCCACAACATCAGTAAGGATAAATTCAACCTCATCCTTATACTCATTCTGAATAGCACGACCTAGCTGGCCATTGCAACCTGTTACTAAAATCTTCCTCATAATGTGCACCTATTTTATTTTCCTGAATACATATCGTTATAGTACTTCTGATAATCACCAGATGTTACATTCTTCATCCAATCTTCGTGCTCGAAGAACCAAGCAATTGTCTTCTTAATACCCTCTTCGAAGCATGTCTCTGGATACCAGCCAATCTCAGCCTTGATCTTGTCTGGAGCGATGGCGTAACGTCTGTCGTGACCCTTGCGGTCTGTAACGTACTTAATAAGCTTCTCTGATACGAGCTCCTTACGTGGGTCGCCCTCTGGGAGCATCTCCTGAAGTGTATCAAGGATGATATGGATAATCTGGATGTTCTGCTTCTCGTTGTGACCACCGATATTGTATGTCTCAAAGAGCTTACCCTGCTCCTGAACCATATCGATTCCCTTAGCGTGATCCTCTACGTATAACCAGTCACGTACATTCTTTCCATCGCCGTATACTGGAAGGTCCTTGCCCTGAAGCGCATTGTTGATGATAAGTGGAATGAGCTTCTCTGGGAACTGGTAAGGGCCATAGTTGTTAGAACAGTTTGTAATGTTTGCAGGGAACTTGTATGTATCCATGTAAGCCTTTACAAGCATGTCTGAGCTGGCCTTTGAAGCTGAGTATGGTGAATGTGGATCGTATGGTGTTGTCTCATAGAAGAATGCGTTGTCATCATCTGGAAGTGATCCATAAACTTCGTCTGTAGAAACGTGAAGGAATTTCTTGCCTTCCTTGAAAGAGCCATCTTCAAGCTCCCAAGCTTCCTTAGCACAGTTAAGCATTACAGCTGTACCAAGTACGTTTGTCTGAACGAATACCTCTGGGTTTACGATTGAACGGTCTACGTGAGACTCTGCTGCAAAGTGAACTACACGGTCGATATCGTTCTCCTGAAAAATCTTTCTGATAGCTTCCTTATCGCAGATATCTGCCTTTACGAATGTGTAGTTGTCGCGGTTCTCGATATCCTTAAGGTTCTCGAGGTTACCAGCGTATGTAAGCTTATCAACGTTGATGATTCTAATCTCGTTGTCATACTTCTTAAACATGTAGTGAATGTAGTTAGATCCGATGAAACCTGCTCCACCTGTTACTAAATAAGTTCTCATAAAATTATCCCCTTTTTATAAAATATAATCTATTTTTATTTATAAGCATATAAAAAGCCTAATGTATTATATATGTCTTTTTTACAAATTACTATCCATAAAAAATTTTCTGTGAATTTTACATAATCTCGACAAAATAATCCACACTTTAATAATCATTTTCAACAATATCATAAAAGCTCTAAGAGTTAATCCTTAGAGCTTCATCATAAAATATAAAATATTTAATTTACTGCTTTTAGCTGCTCGATTATTTTGAGCGGACTAAAATAATCACTGTCTTCATATTTGACCACTATGTCCTTATTGATAAAATCAAGGTCAATCTCCTCTGGATTCTTGAAAACCTGCATATAACGTTCATCATAAAACGGCATAGATAACAAACTCTGATTATTTGTGATTAACTTTTTATTAAATGCAATAGCCTCACAGGTTCTAAGAGATACACCCGTTTGTCCCTCTTTTACAACTTCAACCACACAGTCAGTGTTATATGCCATCTGAAGTTCTTCATCATATGACATTCTATGGTTGTAAATTACATCAGGAATACTTTTCTGTTCTTCAGATTTTACACCTGCTATATAAAACTTACAGCCTTTAACACCAGCCGTTATTTTTGCAAATGTATTCTGCAAAATCTCCAGTCTTCCAACTCCATAGCCTATGAAGAAACATTTAGATTTTTTGGTCTCATCCTCATATACAAAATCAGGTCGTGAGAAAGTTGAATAAATATGCATAAATCCATGTCTCTCACAATCTCCCTGATCAAATGAAAATACATAATCAAAAATAGGTATCATTCCGATAGAACGTTTTGCTGATTTATTACTAAAGCTATCATACATAATCATAACAAGCTTTACGTTCGGATGATTTTTCTTGAAATCAAGGAGATACTTCTCATCAAAATGATATTTCAAAGAACCATTCATAAACAAAACACGATATTCTTCATTTTCATCAAAATTGTATTTATGAAGACGATAACAAGGTTTCCAAAGCATCTTAGCAGGAAGCCAAATTCGACGATTAATCTTGTCGTTGATATGTAACTTATAAAGCCATTTAAGCCCCGATGGAACCACCATTCTTGGAATCTCTTCTATATCATATGGTCCCTCTTTAAAACAATCAGAAAACATCCTTTTATACAAAGCATGTTCATCATCTATAAATATATACTTCATTGTTATTTTCTCCTTTACGTTTACATACCTGATTTAGTCTACCAAAAAATTACCTGTTTGTCATTGTGTTATATATGCTCTCGTCTTCTCTTCAGATGGCACAAGCGCTTTCACATTAATCTTCCCGTTTATTATTCCATGCCTATACATCACATTTGTAAATCTTTCTGAAGCATAAGTTCCATATGGCCAATTATCTTTCGTGTCAAATTTTGGCACCACTAGTTCTATTTCTGTCTGGCCATTTTCTTCTGCCACTTTGAACTGAGAAATAATATCATCCGCCAAAGCCTCACATTTCTCGTATGAAATATTGCAATAATTAATTTCCTTATATGAATTGCTTACATAAATTGTGCAACACAAAATTACTACTGCCAATACTGGTAAAATAGCATTGCTACTATTTATGTTTCCAGCTAAATCACTTACAAAAAGCATTAAAATGAGAAGCATCCAGAATCCGCCGGCAAACATTACATCTACTCTTGTTACATATTCACTGCTTACCACCGCACTTAATAATACTAAATATATTGTAGTAAGCACAAATCCCAGTAAATATTTCACAATCGCGACTGTCTTTTTCTCTTTGGCAAGTAAGCACCAGAGAAGGATTACCACACCAGCAAATATTAAAAATACTATATTGAACAGACTTCCCCATACTTTTAAATTCGATATTGCCTGTATCAAACTTTCAAAAAAATCTGTAGTCTTCCCTTCAGATCTTATACCAGTTTTTTCAATTGCTAACGAACAAAACCACACAAGCAGCACAATCAAATTTTCTTTATTATTCTTGTAAAAATCAGCTAATCCAAACTTTTTATTCTCGCAATCACTTATCATTGCCATCATAAGCTCAATCCCAACATACACAGCCAAAATGATACTGGTATATAAGTTAGAAAAAATAGATAGGTAAACCCATACAGCTATCAGGAACTTATATTTCTTTGAGTACTCGCTAAATTTCCCAAACCCTCCGCACCTAATCATGTGCATAACCAGTGCAGCGTTTATAGCTGTGCATAACGTGTAATTATAAATACATGTCATATCATAGGCATAAAACAAAAAGATATTATCCTTATCACCGTGAGCAAAAATAACAAAATGCAGACATATGAAAATAATGCTGATGGCAACACTTTTAATGCTAGAGAATCTATATTTATCTTGTATAAGTAAATGGAATTCTAAAAAATAGAATGCAATCGCCAGAGATATAAAAATCCCATTGGAAACAGATAATGCAAAGCAATATCTACCTATAATAGGATATAACAAATAGGCCCCTGCATAAGAAAAGAAAATCATAGAATCCTCAGGAAATACCTTTATAGGATTCCACGCCTTTATCAGTGGAAATGGTAATCTCAAGTGCTGGATGTTTTCCCAATCATCAGTATCAAATATCGCAATCGGATGTAACACAACAAAAAACATAGCCATGCACAAAAATACTATAATAAAATAAAGCAATGCCTTAGACTTTTTCATTAACAAACTCCCTTAAAAAACCTTTTTAGCAGAATAATTATAAACTCTTTATACCTGAGAATGCCATAGTGAATTTGACTATAATTTTAGACAAAGAGAAATCGCGACAACATTGCCGCAATTTAAATAAATCTATTATTGTATTACTCAATAAAATTCAATTGGAACTCTGCATTATAAATTTCATCGTTATCATTTGATACGTTAATACTAATCTTCCCCGAAAGATTAGGTACTATTTCCGAAATAATATCCTTATAATAATCAGAAGAATCCGACGGTGTTATTGACATTAACAGACGACAAACCTCTGGTTGATTACTAACTTTTCCCACATAATGAATCCTTGCAACCGGAGCATTTTCTACAGTTCCAATTTTGATTTCAAACTCTTCATCTGTATAAACAATATCATTAATAGTATTATCTTCTGGTAAACTTAATCCTTCAAGTTCTGTTTTCCTTTCATATAAGTGCTTCATATTATGCCTAAGCTTCTGAATTTCATTTAAACATTCCTGTGGAAACTCTATACTACTTTTCCATATATCCATTAATTCAAAAGGATCAGAACCATTATATAAAGAATGACTTGATTGGTGAAGAGCTGCAATTTGAATATCTAAATCTTCTAGAAGTTCGTCTATATCGTCTATATCTTCTGATATTGTCTGCATCTCTTCTTTTAAAACCAAAATTTTCTCTATATCTGGATCCATACTATAAAGTTCATCATAGTATAGTGATTCAATTCCGTTATATTCAGTCTTTAGCTCTGTCCATTTTTTGTAAGTTTCGTCATAATATTTTACAAGAGCCTCCCATTGTTCTTCATATTTTAAAATACAATCTTGTATCTTGTCTACGCTTCCGTATGTCACATAAAACCATTCGCAAACTTCTGGTGTAGTTTCAAGTCGTTCTATATAATAGTTTATCAAATATTTTTCGTTTTCTATTCCTTTAAGAATTATATTGTATTCTTCCATATTTTCAGGAGTCACTCTATTGATTGTAGCATTATCTAATTTAGCATTATGGAGCTCAGAAGCCTCTGTTCTCATGGAAATCAGTGAAAGCAAGATAATAATAGTACTAAATACAATAATAGACTTTATATTACTAATTGTATTTCTTTTCATCTTTCAACCTCCTCTCATTTATTTTTCTATTCTATACACCGAACATTATAAACTTCACAAAAGACCCTTATATCATTTTTGATATAAAGGTCTTTTTATCTTAATTCTATCGGATATATTAATAGCTTTATAAACCCATTTTCATTTAGTCTATAAAATCTACGTCCAGTTGTTCTGAATATACTACGCCGTAAACACCTGAAATTTCTACATCTATATGGCCTGAAAGATCAGGAATTACCTTAGAAATAACTTCAATATAATTATTGCTGGTTGGTGTTACTGTCATTAGTAAACGTGCAACTTCAGGCTGATTTCTAACCTTACCAACAAAATGAATCTTTACATATAAAGATAATTGCTCGTTTCCTATTGGAAATTCAAAAGTTTCATCTGTATAAATAATCTCATCTATAGGTTCATCTATTGGCTCATCTGGTTCTTCAAGCTCTGCCAAACGCTTATAAAGGTCTTCAAGTGTCCTCTCCAAATCAGCAATTAAATCTGCGTAATGTTGTTTGGTTGCTTCAATTTCATTAAATGTTGTCATCAAATCATCTGGGTTTGCCCCTCTATAAACATAAGAACTCGGATCCAAAAAATACTCAATATAATCCAATGCTGGTCCAGCAATAGAATCCCAATAAGATATTTCAGCAGTGATTTTCTCTATTTCTTCTTTTATCACATTTGCCGTATCATAATCTCCATCATTATATGCGCTACGGTACTTACGCTTAAGTTCATCCTTTTTTTCTTCTAATACCTGCGCTTCCCCCATCGCAGCGCTGTATGTGGCCATAGCAGCAACATAATCCTCTTCGCGTTTATTAATCCATGCTTCAAGTTCTTCTTTAGTTCCATATTGCCAGAAAAACCATTCATACTGCTCCAGATATTCAGCAAGTTCAGTATCATACTTGTCTATTCGAAATTTTACTAAATCAATATTATCAAGTATCCCATTGTATTCTTCCATATTTTCAGGAGACACTTTGATGATAGAGATATTGCTCAATTCAGCATTCTGAAACTCAATAGCTTCAGCCCTTACGGAAGTCAGTGAAAACCCAACAGCAATAACACTACATACAATAATTGACCTAGCAATCTTCTTTGCGCTTTTTTTCATATTTCTTCCTCCTATAGAGCATTAGGTTTTACTATTAGTCTGCAAAGTCTACTTCCAACTGCTGTGAGAATACTACGCCATAAACACTTATGAGTTCTACATCTATTTGTCCTGAAAGATCAGGGAGTACTTTTGAAACAACCTCTAGATAATTGTTGCTGGTTGGTGTTACTGTCATAAGTAAACGAGCAACCTCTGGCTGATTTCTAACCCTACCGACAAAATGAATCTTTACATATAAAGAGAACTGCTCACTTCCCATTGGAAATTCAAAAGTCTCATCTGTATAAATAATCTCATCTGCAGGTTCTTCTATTGGCTCATCTGGCTCTTCAAGTGTTGCTAAATATTTATAAAGTCTTCCAATCTCCTCCTTTAGACTATCAATTTGATCTGTATAATCCTTCTTTTTTTCTTCAATCTTATCAAAATCATCCATCAATAATTCTGGATCCATACCCCTGTATACATATATTTCATCCCTTTCATAAATATAGCGTTGATATTCATACCAAGCACCTTGAACATAATTTATTTTTACTTGTAATTCTGCCAATTCTTTTTCCATTTCTTCAATTTTATCCCAATCAGGTTCCCACATCCCCTTTTCCTCGCGTATCCAGAGGTAAAGTTGATCATATTGCTCCTTCAGATCACCTAAATCTCCATACTGAGCTACAGCCTCACCATAGGCTTTTTCTGCAGCAGCCTGATCTTCATTAAATTTTCTTATCCATGCTTCTAATTCCTCTTTAGTGCCATATTGATTGTAAAACCATTCATACCCTTCCAAATATATATCAAGTTCTGTTTTTATCTTGGATATCATGATTTTTTTCAATTCTATATCAGCAAGTACTTCATTGTATTCCTCCATATTTTCAGGAGACACTTTACTGATTGAGGCATTACTCAATTCAGGAGTCTGAAGTTCCGCGGCTTCTGACCTTACGGAAATCAGTGAAAAAATAATAGCAATAGCACCACATATAACAACTGACTTAACGATGTTCATTACATTTTTTTTCATGTTTCTACCTCCTCCTATAAAATATTAAAGTTACCTTTAACCATCATAGTATGGAATATTCAACACATGCAATATATTGTCTAATTGTTCATAAAATGTTCATAAAAAAGAAGCCACCTAAGTGACTTCTTAATAACTAATCTCTCTTGAATATATCTCTTGTGTAAACCTTGTCGATAACATCGTCCAAACAAGAATCATATCTATTTGCGATAATGCTGTCGCTCATTTCCTTGAACTTTGCCAAGTCATTTACAACAACACTTCCGAAGAAAGTATCTCCGTCATTAAGGGTTGGCTCATAGATAATTACTGTAGCTCCCTTAGCCTTGATACGCTTCATGATTCCCTGAATAGAACTCTGTCTGAAATTATCTGAATTAGATTTCATGGTGAGACGATATACACCAACTGTAACCTGCTTTTCGCTTGCAGCATTCCAGGTGTTACCTTCAGAATATCCATAGTAACCAGCCTTCTGAAGAACTCTGTCAGCAATGAAATCCTTACGGGTTCTATTGCTCTCTACAATGGCTGACATCATATCCTGTGGAACATCCTTATAGTTTGCAAGAAGCTGCTTTGTATCCTTTGGCAAGCAGTAACCACCATAACCAAAGGATGGATTATTGTAATGTGAGCCGATACGAGGATCAAGGCAAACGCCATTGATAATCTGCTGTGTATCAAGGCCCTTCATCTCTGCATAAGTATCAAGCTCATTGAAATATGATACGCGAAGCGCAAGATAAGTATTAGCAAAAAGCTTAACAGCTTCTGCCTCTGTGAAGCCCATAAAAAGTGTATCAATATCCTCTTTGATAGCGCCTTCCTGAAGAAGTCCTGCGAAGGTATGAGCAGCCTTAACAAGTCTCTCGTCCTCTAAATCTGTTCCTACAATGATCCTTGAAGGATAAAGATTATCATATAAAGCCTTGCTCTCACGTAAGAACTCTGGGCTAAAAAGGATATTCTTTGAGCCATATTTTTCTCTTACTGACTTTGTGAATCCTACTGGAATAGTAGATTTGATGACCATGATTGCATCAGGGTTATACTTCATTACAAGCTGAATAACATTTTCAACCGCTGATGTATCAAAGTACTGGGTCTGAGAATCATAATTTGTAGGTGCTGCAATAACAACAAATTCAGCACCTGTATAAGCCTCCTCTGCATCCAAAGTGGCTACCAGATTCAATTCTTTTTCTTTAAGATATTTTTCGATATATTCATCCTGAATAGGAGAAATCTTTTTATTTAACTTCTCTACTTTTTCAGGAATAACGTCTACAGCATGAACCTCATGATGCTGTGCAAGCAAAGTAGCAATAGAAAGACCTACATAACCTGTACCTGCAACTGCAATTTTCATAATCATCTCTCTCTTTCTAGTCAAAAAATATTAATACTAATCCTTGTGTAATTTCACAAATACAACCTCTCTTGGATTGTTCCAACGAGGTATTCTGGCATCTCCTAAACCCGAACTGCATACCATTGTGGAGTTCTTTTCCTGATATACTCCATGGTCATATGTAGGAAAAAAAGTGTAATCCGATGCAAATACACCACCCCCAATAGGCACACGCACAAGCCCTCCATGAATATGACCAGTGAATACTAAATCATATCCATACTCAGATAGAAAATTAAACTTTGCCGCATTGTGATACAACAAAATATTGAAATAATCAAGATTAGCATATCCAATAACATCTCGCATATTTGCTTCTGACCTGTTCCAATCTAAACCACTAATCAGAATCTTAGTGCCATCCTTTTCTATCTCGGCGGTCTTATTATCCAAAATATTAACACCATTTTCTATACATATTTCACGAAACTCATCATAAGGTGCTCCTCCTAATGGTCCGTTTGTATAGTACTCATGGTTACCTGTGACATAATACATCGGGGCAACATCTCTAAGTCCCTCTAAAAGATACTTAGCATTGTCCACCGTATGCTCTTCATCAACAATATCTCCTGTAAGAACAATCAAATCTGGATTCGTCTTTTTAACCATCCTTATTAAGGATCTCTCATTTTTTCCAAATTCCTTACAATGAAAATCACTTATTTGAACAATCTTATATCCATCAAATTCTTCTGGAAGCGTAGAAAAATGCAAATCATATTTAGTTACTTTTAATGGACTGATAAAGCCCAAAGACAATAAGATAAGAATAGTTATAAATATCTTCAGCCCTATTCTCTTCTTTTTCTTCATCATATATATCAATTCCTTCGATAAAAGTACCCATACTTTACATGGTACAGTTTAGCACGAATTTATGCACTCTTTGTGTACTTCTTGCCAAAGAACTTTGCCTGAAGGAACCAATATCCCTTTTTTATCCAATTGATTTTCTCTGAGTATGCTGCAGTGACTTCTGTAACAATCTTTCCCTCAGATTGAATCTTAAGAATCCAAACATTCATAAGAATCTCACTAACACGACCAAAAAGACGTGCTTGGAAGTCTGTTAATCCTGTTACATCCACGCACTCTTCCACTCCTTTTAGCAATGCAAAAAGCCACTCGCTATATTCATCAAAGATATCCTTTTTCATGATACACATGTTATACATGCTACCATTTGTTCTAGAAAAAATAGCATCCATGTATTTCAAATCCTCTGGATAAATCTTCGCCATCACGTCTCGGGCCACATCTAGATGCATGCCATCCATGGTATGAGCATAGTGACTGTATAGAGTCTCAATGAAATATTTATTTCTCTTAGGAATGACAACATCCGCTTCTGCCATGAGCTTCTCAATTTCGCCTTCTGTAAGCACATTTTCAAAAGGGGCTGCTTCTGTTCCCAAGTTCTTTTTATTTGCAAAGTATCTTCTGTAGTGGCAAAGCCCTACTACATCTGCTGTAATATTTTTCCATATATAATATGTGGCTGTCAGTTCACAATAATAAGGATTCTTTTGAGAGATATTCTCTCCACCATCATCACGAATTATATCTCCTGTTCTTTCCGAAATGCCTACCTGGCTATATGAAATTGGATCCTTTCCTTGGGCTCCAACCTGAATCGGATAGTAACAAGGCTGTTCTGGCAGCTGACAAGGCTTATGTGTAGCTATAAATATTTTGATATCCAAGCTCTAGTCTCCCATAAAAAAAGACGCCTATAACCATAGACGCCTTTTGTAATCATAATTGGATTATACTAATCCTCTTCGCCGTCCTCTTCGTCTACAATTGCTGCCGCAGCACCTGAAACCGCAGATACCACTGCAATAACTGCAACAATGACAACTAACAATATTAACGCAAAAAAGAAAATTAAAAAACCGCCCTCAGTCATGTTAAACCCTCCTTCTCACTAAGGCAATTATATCTCTTTTATATCACAAAATCAAATCTACACAAAAAACAAGGGCGAGCACCTGCGGCTCGCCCCATAAATCTATATGTTTTTACTCAGCAGAATTATCTAACTGCTTCTCATTTGGCTGTACGAATCCGTAAGGATCTCCGTCAAATGTATATGTTACTTCGTAATTGAAACCAGTCTCATCATTTGAGATTACTGTTGTAACAACAGCGTTACCATTCTCATCTTCAGAAGTGATTGTACCTACCTCGTATTCTGTGTCAGCAGTACCGTTCTCATCGCCACCAACCTGAGCATTATCCATGTAAATTCCATTTACATAATTTGTCATTGTTCTCTGGTGATTAGACTTGAACTCTGTTGGCTTGAGATACTCTGCATTCTCAATATTGTTGTCTGTTGGGAATACTACACCCTCTGTTCCGATGATGTTTCCTTCCTTGATATCGAAAGTCTCGATATCATACTCCTCACCTTCGCAAAGAGCATTTGCCTCCTGTGCTGTGAAGATAACAGCTGGAATAAAACCTACGATTCCCTGCTGATTGATTTCTGTATCTGTAATAACATCCTGGATGTCATTATAGAACTTTGAAGAATAGCCTGAACCTGAAGCATTCTTATAAACTAAAATCATAACCTCACGATCATCAGATAATGAAATTGTTCCAGCAACCTGATAATTTGGATCGTTCTTTGCAAGTTTCTCAGCAACCTCTTCTGTGGCAATAATTACGCTCTCCCCGCTGTTCTCTTCTGTCTCAGAAACTACTGGAGTCTCCTCTGTTGTAGAAGTCTCTGTTGTAGAAACCTCTGTGCTCTTAGTCTCTGTCTTTGGAAGATTAACAATTGCTGCACCATTGTTCGCTGCAGAATTAGCTGCCTTCTGAACTGTTGCGTAATCATTTGTTCCAAGAAGTCTTGAAGCTGCATAAATTTCTGTAGAAACAAAATCATCCTCATCAAAGAGTGAGATAACCTTGATTCCAGCCTTCTCACAAGCTGCGATTGTTGTAATATCACGCCCCTCGTTGATACCCTTTGTGTAGTAATGTACGAAATACTTTACGATATCACGACCAAAAAGATCCTTTAACTCTGGATATGCACTAGCGTAAGCTGAAGCATTAAAAGTAGGCCATCCTTCTCTTCCTTCAAAGATACCGCACTTTACAAAATGCTCTAAAAGAAGAGCCTCGTCTGTGCCAAGGGCCTCAACCACATCATCATACTTTGAAGCATAGTAAGCTGCATCAAAATACTTGTATACGATTTCGAGCTCCTGCTGTGTAAGTGTTCCGTAAGTAACCTGTGATGGTGTATCTGCCTGAGTGTATGGTGCCGCAACCGATACAAATGCAGATGTACCAACTGTCCCCGCAGCTATAGCCATTGCACAAGCTACAGCTAAAAATCTCTGTTTTTTCATTCTCTTATTCTCCTCTGTTTTCATAACATTAAAAAAAGCCATCATATCCATAAATTCATGGATAAAATGGCTTCATACTACTACTCCCTTTATATAAAGTTTTTGGTATTGCCTACTTCCTGAATTAATAGATATTGCCTAATTCGTTATAGAATATAACACTCAAAAATTTGGTTTTCAAGGGATTTCGTTATAATACATAACGCTTGGCAAAATCTTCCAAATTCTGGCAAATCTACCTTAACTGCTTAGCTCTATTAAACACTCCTGGGAAATAATGCTTTGTGTATTCCATTAACCTTGCACGCTTAAGAGCTGTTCCAAACATTCCTTCCGCAAGTGGCTTGTATAACATCTTTATAGTACGAGAATTATCTGGCAGATACTTTCGCATCTCCTTGTAAATTGGAGTCGCTGCCTCATTCTTGCACCACTTCAAAATCTCATCAGTTTTTGTCTTGGTCTCCAGCTGGCGAACCATAGCAGACTGAAAGCTTCTGAAATACTCTTTTGATAAAATTCCAAGAGCCTCAAAATCACAGGTCTTCCATTTCTGCTGCTGATCAAAAATTCTCTTAACGCGAATCTTCTGAAGCTCAAAATAATCATCAATATCTCCACCAGTCAAACGCATCTGCCCCTGATTTCTATAGTGGTAAAGAACATCATTTAAGATGGTAAGTGACTCTGTGAAATCTAACATGTCGCAGTTAAATAAAATATCCTCCACATGCTTTATCTTCTGAAAACGAAGATTATTATTCTTAATCACACTGGTCTTATAACACTTGTTCCATGGATAACCAAGCATGGTTATTTCTTCCATCTGCATGGCTAATCTATGGATGGTAACTGGATCATTGGTGGTGAGCATATCGTCATCATAATCCAAAAGTTCCAGAGTGATTCCCTTCATATATTCAATTTTTCCTGATTCGTAATTACGATAATCTTCTGTAAAACTATAAACCAAAAGATCAACAGGATTTCGTTCCAAGGCTGCTGCACAAACTCTCAAAAGATTCTTTTCATATAAATCATCTGGATCCAAAAAGAGAATATAGTCTCCTGTTGCATGCTCAATACCAGTATTTCTAGCAGCAGAAACACCCTGGTTTTCAGGATGTTTTATATACATAAATCTGTCATCACGATTAATGAAACTACGAGCAATATCAGCACTATTATCAGGTGAACAATCATCCACAATAATAACTTCAAAATTGTCATAGGATTGCATCATGAGACATCCTAATGCATCACCAATATATTCACCCACTCCGTATGTAGGCATTATAACGGAAAACTTTATTTCTTCGCTCATATTGACATAATACTCAAAAACCCCTATGCTGTCAAAGACATAGGGGCTGGATTTCTATTTATTCTGTTTCCACTTATATTTTTCAGATACCTTTACAATCACAATTCCATCCATTTAATGTTTTAAACCTAAAAAATAGGACATCCTTGGGATGCCCCATTAATTTTTATTTTCCAATCATAGTTCCAGTCTGTCCGCCAACAGCATTTCCAGCGTCAGAAAGCTTTGTGATCAGCACCTTACGGATAGCTGAATCACCAATATAATCAATAGCTGCCTGAATCTTTGGCGCCATATCTGTCGCACCAAACTCACCTGCTGCAAGCATCTTCTTTGCATCAGCTACAGAGATGTAATCCAGCGGCTCCTCATCAGCCTGTCCAAAGTTCTTGCAAACCTTTGTAACTGATGTAAGGATAACAAGCATATCTGCATCAAGCTCTGAAGCAAGAAGACCTGCTGCTGTATCCTTTTCAACTACTGCCGAAGCACCCTTTAATTTGTTGTCCTGTGTGAGGACTGGGATGCCGCCGCCACCTGCAGCAATAACTACCTGATCTGCATCGCAAAGTGCCTTGATAGCATCAATCTCTACAATCTCCATAGGCTTTGGAGCTGCCACAATTCTGCGGAAGCCTCCTTCTACCTTAACTGTATGATTACCCTTAGCCTCCTCAGCCTCGGCCTCTTCCTCTGTAAGGATTCTTCCGATAATCTTTGTTGGCTTATAAAAAGCTTCATCATATGGGTCTACAGTAACCTGTGTAAGTACTGTGGATACTGGCTTGTAAATGCCACGTCCTACAAGCTCAGAACGAATAGCCTGCTGCAAATCGTACCCAATGTAACCCTGACTCATTGCCGAACAAACCGACATTGGTGTAGGTGTGTAATCAGGATGATTCTGATAAAATTCTGAAAGTGCTGTATGAATCATTCCAACCTGTGGGCCATTGCTGTGGGTGATGACCACCTGATAATCCTGCCCGATAAATTCTGCCACTGCTACCGCTGTGCGTTTTGTAGCGTTCCACTGCTCCAGCACAGTTGTGCCAAGTGCGTCATGTCCAAGTGCAATAACTATTCTCTTTTTGCTCATATGATGCCTCCGAATCGTTTGCCATAACTATTATTTTTTATGTAATAATTCTACCATAACAGTACCCAGTAGACACTATTAATATGCTCTTTTGCCTCTTCTGTTTCCAATAATCGCAAGTGTTATTAAAATACCAAGGGCTGCGCCAGCTGTATCAATCCACATATCTGATACCTGACCTGAACGACCCTCTACAAAAAGCTGAATTGTCTCATCAATAAATGATGCTGAAAGCGCAAATGCAACAGGCTCAAAAAATCTTCTAAGCCATCCCTTCACAAAATAAGCCAGCTCAAGCGCAAGTAATACACCCAAAATTGCATACTCTGTAAAATGAGCTGCCTTTCGGACATAATGTTCTCCATTTTCACCTTGCAAAAATGGGAAAATCTTTGATAGTACTTCGAGCCATTTTCCACTCTCACCAGCTGAAACTACTGCCGGCTGCATGCTGTGGCCCCAAATTACTGCGAGCCATCCAATAATTAAAATCCCTAAAATAATCTTATTCTTTTTCATAAGGAGTATTCTAACATAAGAAAAGGCTTCCCCTCAAGGGGAAGCCCTGTATTTACTGAACCTTATCAATTCTACGTGTCAAGGTAACCTTAATTGTCTCTTCCTTGTAGTCATTGTCATGTCTTGCTACTGTCACATCAACAGTAGTGCCTGCTGAAATGTACTTCATGATATTGTTCAATGTGTTTACTGATGTTACTGTACGTCCGTTGAAGCCAGTGATAACATCCTCTACCTCGATGCCTGCCTCATCAGCACCTGAGCCAGAAACAACCTGTGCTACATAAACACCAACTGGTACATTGTACTGCTCTGACATTTCTGAAGTGATATCCTTACCAGCGATACCAAGGTATGAAGCATCAAGCTCTGATACTACATCATTGTCTACCATCTGCTGGATGATTGACCATGCAAAAGAAATAGGGATTGCATAACCCATTCCTTCAACCTCTGCATCTGCAAGCTTAACAGATACAATTCCAATAACCTCTCCCTTAGCATTCAAAAGAGCACCACCTGAGTTACCAGGGTTAACCGCTGCATTTGTCTGGATAAGAGAATTTGTAACTACATTTCCATCATCGTCCTGAACTGAAACCTCGCGGTCCTTAGCAGAGATAATACCGTTTGTTACTGATGTTCCATATCCCAAAGCATTACCAATAACGATGGCTGCCTCACCAACTACTGTGGAATCAGAATCACCAAGTGTTGCCACCTTGATAGATGAAAGTGTATCTGATGGAATATCCTTTACTGCAACTGATACTACTGCAAGATCACATGAAGAATCTGTTCCCTTGATTGTACCCTCTACAGCCTGGTCATCATTGAAGGTGATAGTAAGTGTCTCTGCACCGCTGACAACATGATTGTTTGTAGCAATGTAAATGTAATCATCATCCTGTGCAACAATGATACCTGAACCAGCTGACTGTGTAGGCTGCTGCATTGTACCAAAGAATGTCTGGTATTCTTTAATACCAACATTTGTTACCTGTACGATTGCTGGGAGAACATTCTCTGCTATCTCAGAAACATCTGTAGTAATCTTTGTAGCTGTGGTAGTACCTGAAGCTGTGCTTGTAGATTCTACCTTAGAGTCCTTGTCCTCAGTCTTTGTAGATTCGATAGCTGTTTGATTTGCATCCTCCAGCTTCCAAAGTCTATTGGTAACTGCCACAACTGACTGGAATGCCAATCCTGCTACAAGACCGAATACCAACGCAATGGCTGCTGCATTTCCAAGCTTCTTGCCAAAAGTGCTAGTCTTCTTTTTCTTTACTCTATTGCCATCATCATAAGGCGACCACTGATAATATGATTCACCCTGATTAATCTCGTCCTTCTTGTAAGAGTATGTTCCTGAGTTTTTCTGCTCGTCTGTGTTAAAGTCATTGTTGTTATTGAAGTAATCACTCATTTAACTCGCCTTCCTTTCTCATTACATGCCTGTAGTTTAAACCCGTAATGTGATAAGTAAGTGAAAGGTAGTAGTTCTTTTTGCGAAAAACTACTACCTTTATAAATCTTTTTATTCTACAGTAACTGATTTTGCCAAGTTTCTTGGATGATCAACATCGTAGCCCTTACCAACTGATACGTAATAACCAAATAACTGCAATGGAATAATTGCAAGTGAGTTAGTAAAGTATCTGTTTGTCTGAGGGATATACATTACAGAATCTGCAACCTTCTCGATATCCTCATTTCCAATTGTAGTAACAGCGAGAATGTAAGCTCCACGAGTCTTGCACTCTACGATGTTAGATACTGTCTTAGCATAAACATTATCCTGTGTAGCAACTGCTGCAACAAGAGTACCATCTTCGATAAGAGAGATTGTACCATGCTTTAACTCGCCGGCAGCATATGCCTCAGAATGAATATATGAAATTTCTTTAAGCTTGAGTGAGCCCTCCATTGAAATAGCATAATCGATACCACGTCCAATGAAGAATACGTCCTTAGCTGCAACAAATCTGTTAGCAAACTTCTGGATACGCTCCTTATTTCCAAGAAGCATCTCGATCTGATCTGGAAGCTTCTTAAGATCCTTGATAAGCTCCTTCATCTCCTCTGGTGAAAGAAGGCCTCTAACCTCTGCAAACTTCATTGCAAGAAGATAGAAAGCGATGAGCTGAGCACTGTATGCCTTTGTTGTAGCAACAGAAATCTCAGGACCTGCCCATGTGTACATAACCTTCTCAGACTCACGAGCGATTGAAGAACCTACTACGTTAACGATAGCAAGTGTCATATTGCCCATAGCACGAGCCATACGTACAGCTTCCTTTGTATCAGCTGTCTCACCTGACTGAGAAACAGCAATAACAAGCTCATTCTCCTGAAGGATTGGATTACGATATCTAAACTCTGAAGCGATATCAACCTCTACAGGAATACGAGCTAAATCCTCGAATACATACTTTGCAGTAACACCTGTATGATAAGCAGAACCGCAGGCTACGATACGGATACGAGAGATTGCCTTAATCTCCTCATCTGTCATACCAAGCTCCTCGATATCTACCTTATCATTCTTGATACGTGGATTAAGAGTATCACGAACAGTCTTAGGCTCCTCGTGGATTTCCTTAATCATGAAGTGGTCATAACCACCCTTTTCTGCTGCATCAACATCCCAATCGATTGTCTTTGATTCCTTCTCGATTGGCTGTCCATCTACATCATAGAACTCAATGCTGTTCTCAGTAAGCTTTGCAATCTCCTCGTTCTCGATGAAGTATACCTCACGAGTATACTTAAGAACTGCAGGAACATCTGATGCAATAAGATTTCCATCTTTGCCCATTCCAACGATAAGTGGACTGTCCTTACGAACTGAGTAAATCTCATCTGGGAAATCTGCAAAAATAATACCAAGTGCGTAAGCACCCTCAACACGGTGCATAACCTTTGTTACGCATGTAAGTGGGTCGTTGCCCTGCTTGTAATAATAATCAAGAAGGTGAGCAACTACCTCTGTATCTGTCTCTGACTTAAATGTATATCCACGCTTAATAAGCTTTTCCTTAAGCTTAGCGTAGTTCTCAATAATACCGTTGTGAACAACAGCGATTGTCTCTTCCTCGTTAAGATGAGGATGAGCATTTGTCTCACTAGGCTCACCGTGTGTAGCCCAACGTGTGTGGCCAATACCAATAGTACCCTGCATTGTGGCACCATCGTGAGTCTTCTCACTAAGAAGCTTTAAACGTCCCTTAGCCTTCTGGTACTCAATCTTTGCACCATCATATACAGCCATACCAGCTGAATCATAACCTCTGTACTCCAACTTGCTAAGTCCATCAAGCAAAATAGGTGCTGCCTGTGACTTTCCTACATATCCAACTATTCCACACATAATTTTAATCCTCTTATAAAACTGTTAATTAGCTCCGTCTGTAGCCTGAGTTATTTCAGCGCTTGATTCAGTTAGACCTGTTTCTGACTTAATGTGGTCGCTGATAACATCAACCATATCATCAGTAGGATCATAATCATCCTGATCATACAGGAACTTATGAAGCTGAACAACATTTGATGTAAGTGTACAAGGTACAACAACACTACCTGTCTTCTTACTTACTGTCTTTGTCTTAAGAGCAAATGGGAATCCTGAAGACTCTGCCATGTTGTACTTACCAACATCTGTAGCCATTCCTACACACTGTGAGAATGAAAGGCTGGTAGCAATCTTAGGGAATACCTTATCTGCAATATCATTTAACTGTGATGGAGAAGCATGCTTAGCCTTCTCAACAATCATCTTAATTACCATACGCTGATTCTCTGCACGACCGTAATCGTTGTTTACAGCGTATCTGTTTCTACAGAAACCAACTACCTGAGCACCATTTAAGTGATATGTTCCTGGGCTGTCAAAGTAGCAGTCTGAATGCTTCCATCCCTCTTCCTCTTTTGGATAGTAATTAAGGATGTTCTCAACCTCTGCGATGTAACCTGCAAGAGCATTCTGTCCTGTCTCAGGGTTGTTTGTGTCAATCATCTTCTGAGTGATTTCAAGATCGAGACCATCGAGACAGTCTACGATAGTAGCAAGTGCATAGAAGTCAACTGCCACATATCCGTCAATCTTGATATCAAGGTTTGTGTTGAGCATCTCAAGTGCCTTCTCAACACCACCGTGGTTATAAGCGTAATTACACTTACGATAAAGATCATCGTCAACACGAAGGTAAGTATCGCGCTGAACTGAAAGCATCTTAACATCCTTTGTATCATTATTGATAGAAACAAGGATGATAGCATCTGAGTTACCACTATCGAGCTTTCCGTTAGAACGGTTATCTACACCGAAAAGGGCAATAGTCTTGTAATTGCTAAGAACCTCTTCTGTAGCTGCATCGAGGTTGTTAGTCTCGATATTATCAATATTGATGTTGTCCCAATTTACCTTGCCGAACTTGCTCCATAAGAAGAATACCAATGCAAGGATTAATAAGATAACAATCTCAACTATAATAATTGTTCTTCTCTTCTTTTTCTTCTGTGCTGCCTTACTCATCTTCTTTCTTCCGGCTGGGCGGCTGTTAGATGGGCGGCTACTTCTTCTATCTGCTGCAGCTCTTGAAGATGCTCGACCACCATCTGGACGAGTCACTGATGGACGTCCGTTTCCTGAGCGTGAGCCTGAAGGACGACTGCCGGCTGAGCGAGAACCCTGTGGGCGGCTACCCTGTGGACGTCTTGCTGCACCCTGGCGTGACTGGCTGCTTCTAGAAGCTGCTGGACGAGAGCCTGCTGGGCGACGTGCACCGGCTGGTCTGCTACCTGCTGGTCTTACTCCCTCTGGGCGTCTGCGTCTTACATCTGGATCATAATCATACATATCTAGTTCATCATCGAGATCTAATCCCCTCTGGGAATCATAATCTCTGTCCAAGTCAAAATCGTAATCGTCAAAATTACTCATCGTACTTTATATTCTCCATTCCTTTTTCACCAAAATATTATGCTGCCATATAATATGACAGCATTATGGTTAAGTCTACTCTAAAGCTTTGTTAGTTGTCAAGGAATCTATCATATTTAAACAATTCTTAAGAATTTTTAAGAATTACTCTGCTTCCTTGGTTTCCGGTTGTTTTTCAGTACCTGGAAGGATATAGTTTTCCACGCCTATAGGCAGATTTTTATTGTAAAATCCATCTCCCTTTTGAATCATCTCACCATGTTTTTCCATCAGCCTTTCATGGCTACTTTGGGTGGATTCCACATTTCTTTCTTTAAATCTAGCAATTACCCTTGGCACAACAACAGTCCTATAGCCCCTAGCTTTTGCCCTCAGACAGAAATCCAACATGGCATCCCTGCCACTAAGATTTGGATCAAAGCCGTGAAGCATTCTGTACACCTTGGAGTCAATCATGCAACATCCGCCATCTACCATAGACACATCTCTTGGCATGCTACCCAGGCCATCATAGGTATCCCTGAAAATTCTCTGTCCATGAAAGGCAGGATACTCGGTGCCACTTTCGTCAAAAATATAGCCCGCATTATCATAGGTAAATCCCCTACCTAAAAAACGCACTCCAACTACAGCCACGTCTGGCTGACAAAGGTATCCGTACAGCTTCTTTACGTTATTTCTCGTGAAAAGCTTTACATTCTCTTCACGTAAAAACATATAGTCCTTTCCAAAACGTCTGAAGGACGTGTCATCATAATCAATGTGCCATTTCTTTAGGGACTGGTCCACTCTGCCTGAGCATACCACACCGGTGTTTCGTAAATACGATAATGCCAGTGCCAGATGCTCCTTGCAGGAATATTCTGCTTCTTTACGCTCCTCCTTATTCATTCCTTTTAAGGTAGTTCTCTTATGATAAAGAAGGGAAGGCACGTGAGCTATTTCCTTTTTCTTGAAGGCAGCCCTTAAAATATATTCATATATATAGGAATATTTTGCTTTTTCATTGAACTCTCCAATCTGCTTGATAAGCTTCTTGGAAATACAGATAAACTCTCCTATATAATTCATCTGCAAAAATAATTCCTTATTAAAATCGCTCTTAAAGTGTGGGTTCATTCTATCAAGGCCCACCAATTCATCATGATCACTGTAGATGATATATTCCTCTGTTTCGAGAGACTGAAGCTTCTCATTAAGAGAGCTTAAGGTATTCCCACTCAGACGGTCGTGCTGTCCGAGAAATACCACATGGTCACCTTCAGCAAAATGAATTCCAACATTGTAAGCATAGGCTCCGCCATTTTTCTTTTTCAGCCTGCGATAATGAACCTTGTCCACGATATCAGGGAAGAACTCCTTGATGGTAACCTCCAGCTCATTTGTTGGATTGTTGTCCAAAATATATAATTCGAATTCACGATAATCCTGCTGATCTATGGACTCCAGCATATCCTTAAACTGATCCATATCAGTATCGTAAGTCCAGACAATCAGTGAAAAATAAGCATCGCTCATTATTTCGAACCCTTTCCTCCAAGCACAACAGCAACAGTTTTAAGTAATATCTTCAAATCCAGGCCCAACGACCAGTTGGAAATATACTGGGTATCAAGAGCCACAACATCTTCGAAATCCTTGATATCGCTTCGCCCACTTACCTGCCACATTCCCGTAAGCCCCGGCTTGATAGAAAGTCTTGCCTTGTGGTGCAAAGCGTAATTTTCATATTCGTCCTCCAGTGGTGGACGTGTGCCAACAATTGCCATGTCGCCTTTTAGTACATTCCAGAACTGAGGCAGCTCATCGATGGAGTACTTGCGCATGAAACGTCCGATTGGGATAACACGTGGGTCGTTTTCCATCTTGAACATATTTCCGGTCATTTCGTTCTGGTCCATCAGCTCCTGCTTTCGTTCCTCAGCATCCATGTACATGGTTCTGAATTTATAGAACTTAAACTTTCTTCCGTTTTTACCGATTCTGGTCTGGCTGAAAAATACAGGTCCCTTGGACTGGAACTTTATTATTGGTGCAAAAATAATGAAAGCAATCACTACCAAAACAAGACCGATAATCGAGCCTAATATATCGCCAAATCGTTTACAAAATGCCTGTCGATTGTTAGCGATATGCATACTAGTGGTAAGTACAATGTATCGGCCATAAGTCTCCATTATTCTGTTAGGCATAAGATGGTCTGTGTGAATAAGGGACACATGAACTGTCAGTCCCTGTTCTACCAAACGTCCTGCAAGACTTTCCTCACTGGATATGGTGTTACCATCAAGGAAAACCTCATCAACCACGTTGGTTCTAAGATATTCAAATAAAGTATCAGCTGCGGCCACAACAGGAATCCCCTGTATTTCCTGTCCAGTCATATCCTTGTCCACAACAACCACACCGTTTACCTTAAATTCGTAATATGGGCTGTGTCCAAGGTCTTCCAGACACGCATCTACAGTGGTAGATTCTGCCACCACAATAAGGGATGCCTTATTGACATCCTGAAGCATTCTTTTGCGAATGACACGTTTCCATCCACATCGGAAAATATATGAGATAACTACCATTGCACCGCCTGCTATACCAAGAGCAAATCTTGAGTAGAAGAAGGTAGTCTGCATTGCCTGCATGTATAACAGAATTCCAAGTACATTAACCAGACAATGACCTATGGTAGATACCGCTTCCTGATATTTGTTTCGTCGTAAAATTCCCGTGTAAGTCTCTGTAAAAAGAACTCCTGCCAAATCTATGAATGGCAAAAGCATCGCCATATCCTCATATAATGGATAATGGTCGAATCTGCTAATAAAGATAACTGCGCCTTCAAACTTAATGAAAACACCCATAAAAAGTGCAAGCTCTGCAGCTACCATGTCTAGCAAAATAAAGTCCAGATGCTTTACCCACGAGCGCTTCTTTTTCTTGTACAAGATAACTCTCCCCAACACACTAAATATGTAAAAACCTGATTACTTCCCCAAGTAATTTATTACCTTATATTATAAATGTTATTGACCTTATTATCTACTCAAATGAATAGTCAAATTTTGTCAGTGAAAGATTTGGATTGTAGTAAGGATCACCCTTCTCATACACTTCCTTCCACTTAGACATAAAGTACTCTGTCTCCTTGTCCATACGGGCTTTCTTCTCTGGATCCTCATGGTCTAAACCACGACTAAGTGACTCCAAGTGATACCACTCTGAAAATGGAGTGTACACGCAGAGCAAATCCTTTGCTCTAAGCTTCAGACAGTAATCCACATCGTTAAAGGCCACTGCAAGCTTCTCATCAAATCCGCCCACGCTCTGGTAGTCAGCCTTGCTGGTAAGAAGACATGCACCAGTTACAGCAGATAAATCCTGCACACAGGTGCTTCGATAGAAATATCCTACCTGCTCTCTTCCGCTTCCATGGAATTGAGAATTTGCCACACCGCCAAGTCCAAGAATAAGTCCTGCGTGCTGAACGGTGTTGTTGCCATAGTATAATCTGGCACCTACTGCACCCACATCATTTCTTCTGACAAATCCCATCATCTCTGAGATAGCGTTTGTATTAATCATTCGTGTGTCGTTGTTCAAAAGGAGAATGTACTCTCCGTCTGACATTTCCACGCCATAATTAACAAGAGCAGAGAAATTAAACTGGCCCTTTGTCTCAGGATGTGCCGCTGTAAAATCAACCACCTTTGCGTTGATGTCTGTTCTGATTTCCAGCTCTTTATAGTAATCAAGCAACGCTGCTTCAGTGGAATTATTTTCCACAATAACGAACTGAATATTCTTGTAGTCTGTGTGCTCATGAATGCTGTCGATGCACTGCTGCAAATCCCTGCAATGATTCATGTTAGGAATTACAATTGACAAAAGCGGTGTATCTGGCCACTCGTAAATAGTGCGGTAATATCCCAAATGTGTATCAAGCTCCACGCGGGCTGGCACACCTATTCTCTTGTAGTGCTCCTCTACTGCGCGACGACCATTCTCATATGCATACATCTTTGCCTCTGGATGATCCGCTGTAGAAAGAGGATGTGTACGCCAATGATACAGCACTCTTGGAATGTGATAAATATTCTTACACTGCTCAAGAATTCTAAGATCAAAATCGTGATCCTGAGCGCCATCAAACTCAGACTTAATGCCGCCGCTTGCCTTAACCAAATCAGCTCTGGCAACAAAAAGATGAGTGATGTAATTGTGTGAGCACAACAAATCAATATTGAAATCTGACTTGAAATGAGGAAGGAAATATTCCTTGCCTTCCATGTCAATTTTATCCTCGTCAGAATAGATAGCCTCGATGGTACTATCCTCATTTAAAGCCTTTGCTATATAAAACATTGCATCAGGTGTGATGAGGTCATCATGGTCGGTAAAGCCAATGAAAGAACCAGTGGCAAGCTCCAAGGCTGCATTAGTATTTCCGGCAATTCCAGTATTGCCCTCCAGCTTCTTGTAGACAATTCTGTCGTCCCACTGTCCGCCAGTAGCCTTAAGAATAATATCCCTCAAACCTTCCTTTGGACTTCCATCACCAAGGCAAAGCTGCCAGTTTGGATAGGTCTGTGCTGTGAAAGACTGAATTAACTCCACCAGGAAATTCTCTGGTGTATTATAAAGGGGAATGACTATACTGATTACAGGATTATACGTAAATACGGTATGGCGCTGCTTATCAAGCTCCGCCTCTGTAACAGGATGTGCCTTCAAAAATTTACGATAGCTATAGTGCTCCTGATCGTGACCGATAGCCTTTAAAAAAGTCTTGGTAACGGTTCTACGAACACCGTAGTGCTGAAGATACATCAGCCCCTTTTCAATTTTATTAGTTGGTTCTTTGTACTCTTTAATCTCGTTCATAATATTCCTTATTTTAATTTCAGTAATTGTTTTTCAAAGCAATGCCAGCTGATAAATGCCAATGGCACAACAACAAGTACAGATACCACAAAATTAAGATAGGTATCCATATAGTATGCGCGGTAGCCGTATGGGATTTCACCCAAGTATTCAATGACACGCTGCTGCACGAAGAAGGACATGATGTACACGCCGTAGGAAATATCTCCCACCTTATTGTAGTACTCAGAAATCTTCCAGTAGCTAAAGCCTATACACATAAGAATGTAAGTACCAAATAACGCAAATACGATTTCATAATCAAGGAAGTAGGAGCCAACAATAAATGCCACAACCTTCAGCCAAAAATATCTGTAGCGAAGAACTATTCTCTCACGATAGATGTAGTAGAGCACACCCATCTCAAAGTGCATTGTAAGTCGACCAAGATTTACCAGCACGTCTTTCGACAAGATAAAAACGGTAGCATCTGTCCATAGATAATTAAAATACAGATATACACCACCTGAAAAAGCTACCAGCAAAAATATAAGCTTGTTGCACTTCTTTAAAAATGGGAACAATACAATTACCAAAAGGTAGCAAAGTACTTCGTACTGCAAAGTCCAGATACTTCCGTTGGAGCTGCGATTAATATGGTTTGCAAATACTCCCGGAAGGCTGGTCTGAGATGAATTAAATACTAAATTCATCAGATAACCTTTTATATCTCCGGCAAAATATTCCTTCATAGAAAGACTTGTATAAATCGGTCCAAAAATAAAAGCTGTAACTAAAATAAAAAGCGCTAAAAGAGGCCAGATTCTAAGGAATCTAGCTCTAATATATTTGACTACATCGCCACTTCTTTCATAGCTTCTATAAATTAAAAAACCGCTTATTACAAAGAAAATATCTACGCCCACCTGACCAGAAAGTGCCTTGTGGAATGACAACGTGTACATAATATCTGCCTCAAGATTTGCCTGACATAAGGCAAAAGAATGCATGTACATAACCATCAAAGCGGCTATCAGTCTAACCAGATTTAAGTTGTTATTAGTGCCTTGTGACAAGTCTGCTAATGTGCGTTTATTCTTCATTAATAATTCCTTTAAATTGCATATTTTTACGTGTGTCATTTTATCATATACCCAGACCACATACAAATTTACCTATTTTTTCATAGGTCACTATAGTATAATCACAATGAGTTAATTTTGAAATTTACCATCACATTTTGAAGGGAATAATATAAATGAAACAGTCCAAAAACAACGCAATTCAGGGACTTCGATTCTGGGCTATCACCCTTATCATCCTGTCTCACTGCGGTTTCCTGGCTCAGGGTGGATTAGGAAATAATATTTTCTTTGCCATGAGCGGTTTTTTCGTTTGTCAGCCATTTACACAAGACAATTTCGAATTTAATTACTTTACCCCAAAGGCATTTGGTCACTATTACCTAAAGCGTTTCATGCGTATCATCCCAGCCTGCTGGCTGTGCATGTTCTTCGGTACTTGGGGGCTAAACTTTTTTGATTTTAGAAATTTCCAGACTGACAATAGTCTTTTGTTAAATATGTTTTTCATCAAGAGTAAGAACCACCTCTGGTTCCTTCAGCAGGAAGTATTTTTCTATCTGGTAGCTCCATTTATAATTTTGATTATTGCTGCCTTCAAAAAGCTACTCGGAAAATTAGGACTTGCTGCGCTTCAGATGAACCTTGCAGTATTTGCATTTTTAAATCTGCTTGTATTTGTAAGCTATCAGCTTTTGCCAAAGGCACCAGCCCTTTTCCTGAATGGAAATGGTTATGCCTCTCCACTCAGACTGTGGCTCTTCCTTATAGGTATGTCCTTTGCCTACATGCTTAAGCTTGTAAAGCTTTTGGCACCTAAGGTATCTGCCGCTGGAGTTCGTACTTTAGAGATTGTTGGTTCAGTTTATGTAGTTATCTGCCTTATGCTTTCTATTGTCAGCTCCGTGGATATTCTGACTCTTATAGATAAGCGTCTGTCAGATTGCTACGTTGGATGGGAGCATCCTGTTCTCATCACTTATATGGCAGCTTTGGCGATTATGATTTTATGTCTTCTTTCTGAGGTAAATATCGTTCGTCGCTTTATGGGTAACAGAGTTTTCACTCTCGTTGGAAATGTAAGCTTTTCAATGTACCTGCTGCACTTTATGCTGATGCTTCACTTTTCTGACCTTTCAGCTTACAGAATTTTCGTGGTTGTTTATCTGCTTTCACTGGCTATGTCTATCGCCATTTATAACTATGTGGAGCAGCCACTTATTAACAAAACAAAGGAGTACCTGAATTGATTTCACGCCTCAAAGATAAAGCCTTCAGACGAGGGCTTTTCACAATTATAAAGTTCATACTTGCCGTAGTTCTGACAGTAATGACTTACTTTACTACAAGACATCTTGCATACGTTACTGTTGGACTTGCTGAGCTCGCACTTATTTTCATTATTTATAATCTAATCGTGGAGAAGAAATGGGGGCGAATCCTTGCCTGCATACTATTTTTCATCTATGTAGGACAGATGACTGTGCTCTATTTTGGAAACAGCTACGTGACTCTTACCATGCTTAAGAATGTAAAGTTTTTACAGGATTTAGGCGGACGAGCTGTTGCTTATATCTTAGGAACTGTTTTAGCACTGGCAATAATTTTCCTTCCTGGAAAAGCTGTCATAAAGTTAAATAAAAGAATTATCCTTTATTTTGTTGTTGCACTTCTTATTGTGGAAGTAGCCGTAAACATTGAGTATAAGCGCTTTAGTCCCGTACAAAGCTTCGCTACAATTTTTGTAGATCAGCTTCGTTACCAGCATGTTAAGCGTGCAGCTGCAGACCCACAGGTAGCTCTTGCCACCTTCCATAAAGACTCTGTTGAGGATGGAATAAATAAGCCAGAGAGCTTGCCTGAGAAGCCAAATATTATTGTTATTTTCACAGAAGGTCTTAGCTCAAACATTATTTCAGACGAACGTGAAATAATGCCAAGTGTGAGGGAGTTCGAGAAATCCTGCATCTCTTTTAAGAATTATTACAATCACACCTTTCCTACACTCCGTGGTGTTCAGGGTCAGCTCTACAGTGGTTATAAGCTGGATGATGACAAAAAGGCTAACAATCTTATCTCCCTTCAAAGTGTTTTAAAGGACCAGGGATACAGAACAGCCTTCGTAAATACGGAACCCTTTAATGAGGAGTTCACTCAGTATTTAAATAATCTTGGCTTCGATGAAATTGTTGAAGATAAGGACAATGTTACTGGCCTTGCTGATGGCATGACAGATGGAGAAGCTTACAGACTTCTCACTCAGACAGTTCATGAGATGGAAGAAAGTGATGAGCCGTTCCTCCTTGGAATTTATACCTTTGGCACCCACGTTTCCTTCAACTCAAAAGAGTATCAATATGGTGACGGCGCCAACGGCTTTTTAAATAAGTTTTACAACTGTGACCAGATGTTTAACTACTTCTTGGAAGAGTTCAAATCATCTAAGCTGGCAGATAATACAATACTGGTTTTCACCACAGATCATTCTACTTACGCTGATCAGTCTTACACAGATTTATTCCCTGACCACAAGCGTGAGTGCACAGACTTAGATGAAATGCCATTGTTCATCTATCACAAGGATATTCAGCCACAAGAGATAGATGTAGAGGGACGCAATTCTCTTTGCTTCACTCCTACTATTTTGGATTTGCTGGATATCAATACTGAGAACTACTTCCTGGGCACCAGCCTTTTTGACAAGAACGCCAGCAGTTCTTTTGATAAAATGTTTTATGATGCCTCTTATCTTATCAGTACAGAGGACGCCCAGATACGATATCTGGAAGAGCTGGAAAAAGAAGAATTCCTAAGCCAGGTGTTAGCTTACTTTAGCGCACTGGAGGCAGAAAGATAAATAAAAAAGAAGAACCTGCATTTTCGCAAGTTCTTCTTTTTTTGTTTTCTAGAATTAAGCACTCTGCTTCTCGTTGAAGTAAGACATTTCCTTCTCAAGAATCTTAGAGATATCATTAAGATTATTTGCCTTCTCTGAAAGCTTGCTTACTGTCTCAGCAAGTTCAATCATAGATGCACGAGTTTCCTCTGTGCTTGCTGCATTTTCCTGTGAGATAGCTGAAAGTGAATTAATTGTATCAGCAAATACCTTTGTAGCCTTATCAGACTGGTCTACGCTTTCAACAATCTTCTTTGTTACAACAAGTGACTCGTCAATGTTACCAATCATAGTGTTTACAACATCGATCGTTCTGTTAAGAACCTCACCCTGCTTCTCAACTGACCCCTGTACCTGGCCTGCATTAGTCATTGTAGCCTGTGAATCAGCAGAAAGAACATTCATGATTTCCTCGATATTCTTTGCCGCTGTAGCTGACTGCTCTGCAAGACCACGAATCTCGTTAGCAACTACTGAGAAGCCTCTACCAGCCTCACCAGCTCTTGCTGCCTCGATACTAGCATTAAGTGAAAGAAGGTTTGTCTGAGCTGCGATAGAATCGATGATTGCAACTGCCTCTACTACAGACTCAACAGCCTTGTTTGTCTTGTCAATCTTAGAAACGATATCCTCGATTGCGTTAATTGTCTCCTCAGTAGAAGCCTGGAGCTCCTGTAAAGCAGCTGAGCTTGTCTGAGAATTATCCTGCATGTAACCTGCAAGCTTGTTCATGTGATTTGTATTATCAGTGATGTTCTGGATAGCATCATTGATTTCTTCAACACTTGCAACTGCTTCCTGTAAAGAATCAGCCTGATTTGAAGCACCGTAAGCAACGTGATCTACTGCACTTGTTACGTTCTCAGCTGTCATAGAAATTGTCTCAGCTGTAGCTGAAAGGTACTCTGCTGATGTATCAAGCTCTGAAGATGAGTTTTTAGCACTACCAATTACATCTCCAAGCTTATCCGCAAGGGAAATAATAGCTCTTGCAGTCTGTCCAAGCTCATCACGTCTACGTACAATCTTCTCATTAATTCTTACTGATAAATCACCTGTAGAAAGCTTATCAATAGCCTTAACATTTGCCTTAATAGCATTTGAAAGCTTAATTGCTGCATAAATAGCTATTGAAATAACAATTGCCATTGCAACAAGACCTGTTATTAATGTCTTTAACATCATGCTATTGATGTATGAAAGAAGTGTAGTCTTTGGCATACCTACAAAAGCCATTCCATAACATACATCGTTATAAATAAGTGGCTGGTAAACTACCATGTAATCTACGCCATTAATCTCAGTATTTGCATCAGTATATGTCTGATATTTACTTAAAACTGCATCGGCGATTTCACCTTCAATGACGCCGCCTTCACCACCTTCTATTGTTGTACGCTCAACCTTGTTTCCAAGAAAGAATGTGTACTCATATCCGGTAGAGTCATGTAACTCCTTCTCAAGAGTAGAGTTATCTACGTTTGCATTATGCTCTGTTATATTTAGCACCTGCTTATATGTAAGAGATGCAGCCTTGAGTCCCTGCATAGTCTGGTACTCAAGACCATCCTTCAAATTCTGCGCACCAAAAAACAAATTGATTAATTCAAGAGTACCAAGTGTGAATATTACCATACCAATTAGTACTACTTTAACCGATTTTACTGAAACTTTCTTCATGATATTACCTTTCAAGTTTTGTCTAAATTACTAGTTAATACACAACAAAAGGTAATATACACAGTTTCGTCACAATATACTATGGTAAAAATATACAAAAAGTTATAGATTGCATGCAATTTTATTATTGATACTCAATCTATAACTTTTTACTCTTAGCATATATTTAATTTTTCCCCTCAAGGGGAAGCCTCTATTCTTCTTTTAATCTATACCATCCATCAAGGATTGAGAGATTTGGATTGTAGTAAGGATCCCCTTTATCCAGAATATCTGGCCATCTCTTCTCAAGCTTTTCAACCTCAGAATTAAATCTGGCAACCTTCTCTCCTGTGTCCTCATATCCACGTGACTTTGACTCATAGTGGTAAAGCTCTGCGTGTGGATTGTAAACAACAAGATATCCCTTATCGCGAACCTTCATACAGAAGTCCACATCATTAAAGGCTACAGCCAGCTCTTCTGTGAGCCCGCCAACCTCTTCAAACACATCTTTACGAACCATCAGGCAGGCAGCTGTAACAGCTGATAAATCCTGAGTTGTAACGGCACGAAACATGTAACCTGGCTCGCTTCTCTCAAGGCCTACAAAGGTGTGACCTGCGATTCCGCCGATTCCCATTACAACGCCCGCATGCTGAACTGTATTGTCAGGATAGTAAAGGAGCGCTCCGCAGATACCTACGTCTGGGCGGAGACAAACATCTACCATCTCTCTGATACAGCCCTCGTTGATAATCTCTGTATCGTTATTTAAAAGAAGGTACATCTCACCACTGGCTGCCTTTGCACCGCAGTTGTTGATTGCAGAGAAATTGAAGCCTGGTGTCTCATAGCGGACAATCTTTACATCAGGGCGCCCCTCGATTGACTTGTAGTACTCGAAAGTCTCTGGTTCTGTGGAATTGTTCTCCACGATAACGTACTCGATATTCTTGTAATTGCTCTTCTTATCAATTGACTTAATGCACTTATCCAAATCATCTGTGTGATCCTTATTAGGAATGATGATGGAAACTAGTGGCTCCTTATCCCACTGATAAATTGTGCGGTAACATCCGTAGAAGGTATCCTGCTCAACCTTAGCTGGGATGCCAAGTCTGTCGTAGTGTGCCTGAACTGCACGAACTCCAGCATCAAAAGCGTAAAGCTTGCTTTCTGCCGACATGGCTGTAGATGCAGCATGGCTTCTCCAGTGATATAGAGCCTTTGGAACGTGATGAACATTTCCAGCAGCCTCACAGCAGCGGAGAATGAAATCATGATCCTGAGCACCATCATATTCTTTATTAAATGCGCCCACCTTCTCATAGATATCTCTTCTGAAGATGAAAAGATGACAGATATAATTTACGGAACAAAGTAAATCTAAGTTGTAATCTGGCTTGAACACTGGCTCAAAGTATTCCTTTGAGTCCATAGAAATCTTGTCCTCGTCAGTGTAGATAACATCGATGCTGCGGTCCTTGTTGATAGCAGCCACGCACTCGTACATTGCGTTTGGAGCAAGAGTGTCATCGTGATCTGAAAGAACGATGTAATCACCTGTAGCAAGGGCAATGGCAGCATTTGTGTTATCTGAAATGCCAAGGTTTGCCTCAAGGTGTGTGTATTTGATACGGCTGTCGCTGCCGTATTTCTTCTCAATAAATTTACCGATGGTATCATCTGGACTTCCGTCTGCAAGACAAAGCTCCCAGTTAGAATATGTCTGAGCAACGATTGAATCCACAAGCTCTACCAGGAACTTCTCTGGAGTCTGATACATTGGAACCACAATACTCATAAGTGGATTGTAATCAAACTTCTCGTCGCGCTGACGCTGAAGCTCTACCTCTGTAGGGCCAAAGCTTGTAAGGAAATCCATATATGTGTACTTTGGTGCATCAGCATTCTTGAATTTATCAATGGCATGCTTGATTGTAGCGCTAAGTCCGTTGTCCTGACGGTAAAGCTCGATACGCTCCCACAAGGTCTTCTTTGGAAGAAGATTTCCTCCTGTAAGCACATGTGGTGTGTCTACCTTGCAATCATAGACCTGACCATTTGCAGTAATTGTAAGGCGAAGCTTCTTGTAATCACCCTTATCAAAAACGATTTCTAATCCTGAATCGCACTTTTCTGTAAGCTCTGGATAAACACCGTAAACATCCTTTCGAAACATACGCTTTACGGAAATTGGGATCTCTTTGTTTCCATCGTAAAGGTGGAACTCCTCAGGAACATTTCCAATTGCCCAACCAAGAATCTGAATCTTGTCATCTGTAACAGCTGCACGCTCGAGATTATACTCATATTCCTTCTTAAGCTTTTCAAGGTCGCGGCCAGTAGCCTTATAAACCACGCTTCTTGTATCACCGAGGACACAGATAAGCTGTAAAGACTTCACATCCTTTAAATTCTCAGGAAGTGCAATCTCACCCACATATTCCTTTGAAACACTCTTATGAGCTGCGATGTAGCGGCGGCGAACCTCATTACCCTCGTTGATGGTGATATCCATCTTGTAAGGCTTTCCGTTCATCTCTGCTACAAGGTCGTAGCCCTTAGGGTTATCAAATGGATAAAATCCCTGAAACAATAATGTATTTTTCTTAGTCAGATGGTATCTGATAAATACCACATTAAAAGTATCTCTCAAATTAATCTACCTTCCATTTACCGGTTTCTACGTCAAATCTCTGGACACCTCCACGAGAATATCCGTCCTCTACAGTGAGAGACTCTGCAATCTCGGATGTTAAAGTGCCAGCCGCTATTATATCATAGAATAAATCTTCTACAAGTGCCGAGTCGGTTACCTGCTCGCCAGCCATATGCTTTGTAGAGATGGCATACTGAACAACATAGTCCAAAATACCCTTCTGTAGCTGCTTTACTTCGTCACTGACAAAGTCATCTCCCTTGAAGGATGGCTTTGGCTTGCCATTTTCCATAGTGAAATTAATAAGCTGGCCAAATGGCGCAGATAAAGCATTCTCAAGGAATAGCTGATATCTCATCAGCTTGCTGTCATCTATCAGACGTCTGTCTTTAATTTCAAAAATTGCATCAGCCTTACCGCCGATTCGCTCTGGCTTATTAGAATGAAGAGCTAGATAATGTCCTCTAATATCACGTCCTGTAAGCTTCATAAGGAAGTATTGAATTGTTCCTGAAAAGCCTACATCTACAACTGCAATATCCTTTGAAGTAGCAAGGAAATCCTCGGCATAATTCAGATATGCAGTCTTTTCTGTGGAAGCCTTGGCAAAAATCTCTGCCTTATATGGCTCTAAGGCCGCCATCAATTCCTCTGGCTTTGTCTCGTAGTCAAATTCACGGTCAGCATCATCAGCGTGAAGCTCCAGTCCGAAGCGCTCCACAAGAAGATTGCTAAAGGTACCCTGATATTTCTGAGAGACAAGCTCTCTGATATCTTCATCATTTTCAAGAGCTGGTACTGCACAGGCTCTGCGTGAGGTAAGGAAATAATGGATATCTGGAACCTGGATTCCCTTTCCCTGACAGTAGCCACGGATGAGCTGCTCCAGCATATAGCCTTCGCGGGCCAAAAGCAGTAATCTCTCGCCACTCCTTTTATTTTCCTCGACTACCCACTCAATGAAACGGGCCATAAGAGGACCCATAGTGGTGTAGCCCATGTCATACATATTCTTAAAGTGAAGCTTTCCATGCTCATCAAAGGCAAATGGAGAATTGAAGATACCTCCATTTATGGCCTGTCCTACAACTACCGAGTCAGCCAGACTTCTCTTTGCGAGCTTATCAAAATAAGCAAAATCAGAAAGCGCAAGTAAATCACGTGGATTCAGCACAATATGAGTAGCCACATGTCTATCCATAAGAATCTGTGAGTCTGAACGGAAGTTATCTCCTACGTGGATAAAGGTGTTTGCAGGCACATTTGAAAGTACCAAATTCCACATAGAACCATCATCCTTGCGTGCGCCTACCTCGCAGGAAATCAAAAGCTCATCATAATAAGCTATGCCACACTTGTGTAATAATCCCACAACCTCCACGCGGTTAAGGTACATGTCACTGACGAGGATAACACGCTTGCCCATTGATTTCAGAGCATTGTAAACCTCCACCATGTCCTTTCTAGGAATGCATACTGCAGTCTCCACTTCGATTTCCAGCTTCTTAATATCCATGGCGATATCGCCAATAGTCTTGTCCTTGGAAACCTCTACATAAATCTTATCGATTGTAGTAAGCGCGCCATACTGGGCGGTAGCAGCTGCTTCAGCTGATTTTCTAAGCTTAACAAAATCTACCTGCTTGCCAAGTTTATTAGCGATAGCTTTCTCCACGATTCTAAACACATCATCAGGCTCATAAACCGTTCTGGTGATAAGTGTATCGAAAATATCAAATGAAATAGTCTCGTATGCAGAAAGCTTCATAATAAGAAGCTCCTTGTCCACCTTGAAATTGCTAAAGAATGGACGAAGACTCTTATTTACCTGCGTATCCTTGTCCTCTAAGTAGAGGATGTAATCGTCATAACCCTGCTTTCTTGAAACAAATGGAAGGATGCGCTCCAAGGCGTGAGCAAGTGTGCCATCTGTCTGACCTGCTTCCTCAGGGAAATCCTCGTAGGTATAACCGTGGTCGAAGACTGGCTTTAAAGCATCCGTACACGCCCAGAAGAAGGAGCCTGCTGGATAATTGAATACAGAAGGCATATCGCCAAGGTCGTACTCAGCAAAAAGCTGCTGACCCAGTCCTGCATTTGCAAGCCATGAGTAGGCAATCATTGGCACTTCCTCATGAATATCTGGGTATACCAAACCTGCATTTTTATTCTTAAATAAATCAAATATAGAATTAACTTTCTCAGGAGAGCCTAATAAAATCTCTAAAGAAAACTGTCTCCAGCCGTCCTTTTCCTGACCTGAGTAAAGTGATTTCTTACTATGTACATGAAGGAAATAATCGTGCTGCTTTATCTCCTCAGCAAAAGCTACGTAAAGTGGCGCAAGGTCTCGTCCTCTGTTCTGAAGAGGGCGCACAACGGTCTTGTTTGCCATTTTAAGTTCCTTCAGACCTGCCTTAATCACATTAATGTCTGCATCAGGCTGACAGGAAATGTAAAGATCAAAGCGGAATGGGATATTTGAGAAGTAGCTTACAAACTCTGGCAATAAATCCACATAGAAAAGATGAAGATGCACTGCAACAGAAGGCGCTTCCTCTCCTCTGGTCGCAGCTTTCTTAGCTTCTTTTGCCGCAAGCTTCGCAGCCTTCTTAGCTTCCTTCTCCGCTCTTTTTGCATCCCTGGCTGGGCTTGGCTTTCCACGAAGAAAAGATGTGAAAGCTCGAATACTCTCTAAAGTTTTGTAGCCTCTGGTATTAACAGTGTTATCGTATATTGTGCGAAGCTGCGCATTTACAGCCTCGATATTTCTGATGTGAACATCCTTTGCAGCAATCAGTTCCTGAAGCTGCTTTATCTGGTAATCACGACTGGCAATAGCAAAATCAGTGCTGGTCTTACTGCGTCCTTCAGCGTGTTCTCTAAGCTCCTTAAGATTCTTCACATCCTTGAAGCAGTATTTGCTCTGGAAGTGATCCTCCATCTTTTGGTACTCTGCCTTTTCTTCATCAGAAATGGCTACCAGATTGCCCGGAAGTTCGCTGAATTTAACCACACGGTAAAGCATGTAATTGATTGGAATAGGGAAATCAAAAGTCCACTCGTAATCAATAATCTGCCATCCTTTATCAGTCTTGATAATGTTATCAAAAATTAAATCTATATCTAAGAATTGACAAGCAAGCACTCCTCTAGGCAAGTCTACATGTCCGAAGACTTTCTCGAACTCTGGTGTGCTTACAAACTCACTGGCCTTTGGGATAAAGGCAGCCTTTACTGCTGCAAGGAAATCCTCTGCATCAGCTGCGGTAAGATGCTGTCCCTGAAGGAATTCGCTTTCGATAGAATCTCCAACAAGCTTACTGTCATTTACGCAAAAATCAGAGCCCTGCAGTAATTCCTGCAAGCCTCTGTAGCTATTAAATACTCTATGAATATGCTCCACAGCCTCCGAGTCGTAAGGCCTTTTCACAACAACCTTTGTGCCGTCACGCTCTACAATATCTGTGATGATGTTATATTTTGGGTTTCTCTCATTGGAGAGCTTCTCGTATAGTAATCGTTCCATTTTTTATTTAGCAATGAGCAGATAGTCGCCTGCTCCTCCCCCTAAATAATCCTCTGCATATATTTCTGTAGTGAATAAATAATCAGGGCTCACTCTGAAAGTAGTGATGTCATTGAAGCCCGCTTCCTTCAAAAGGTTCTTTATAAAGTTTGAAAGTCTGTCCTTTTCAGAGAAGGCATACACCAGTCTGCCGCCCTCTGAAAGGTGTTTCTTCAAGGTGGAAGGTGTCTCAGAAAGATGCCCTAGATTGATAATTATATTAGATCTTTCTTTAACTTCTCCAATGGAATCTTCCATGGCTACAGTAACCTGAGCAGCCTGCTCCTGAAGCCACTCTACGATAGACTCACAGTCTGGCTGAATAATCAACACGCTGTCTCCCTTTGTGATTCCAACTGGAGAAAGAACATTACTCCTCATATGGCTGAGATTTTCAATTGCATCAATGGTTCCGGCTTCAAAGATCTGTCTATTATACTTTTCTTGTATCATAGGCTCTCTCCTTAAATCAATCTTTAACTTTTGTTACAGTAACCTTTGAATTCATATCATAATATCCAACAGTGTTCTTCGTGCTAACAACTGTGATATTCATAACATCGTAAAGTCTGTGATATGCTACGAAATCCACTCCGTCATAACCTGTGCAGCTGATAGACATCAGGTACTCACCGCCCTGCATATCCATCTTCTGAGTGAAGGTAGCCACGTATTCGCTGCCTTCCTTGCAAAGTCCCACATCACACTTTTCGTACATGGTGTTAGTGCCTGTTACATCAATTCCCTTAAGAGTCTTGAATGTAAGTGTAAAGATTGGATTCTCGATATCTGTATTGAAGTGCACCTTTGACTTAACTGTAAAGGTGCTGCCCTTCATAATGGCGTTGGTGTAATTGCCATTGTCATCGATAACTGCAAAATCAACAATGCTGGCTCTGCCATCGCCGTACTCATTAACGTTTGGATTAATCTGGTAGTTGGACTTCCAGTTTGTAGAGCCTGTCTGCTCTGACTGGCCGCCATCTGCTGTGCCGTCAGTGTTAAAGGCATCTGCCAAATCTACCTTGCTGGAAAGAACTGGCTCCTGTCCAACAAGAATCTTTTTATAGATATCAATCATATCCTTTGGTGTGCCCTCAGCCACCTTATCACCCTTGTTGATAAGAACTGCTCTGTCGCAGTATTTGCTGATGGCGCCCAAATCGTGGGATACGAAAAGAATAGTCTTTCCGGCTGCCTTGAACTCCTCAAACTTCTTGTAGCACTTTGCCTGGAAGAAAACATCACCTACAGAAAGGGCCTCATCTACGATAAGGATTTCTGGATCGATGTTGATGGCTACAGCAAATGCCAAACGGACAAACATACCTGAAGAGTATGTCTTAACTGGCTGGAATACGAAATCTCCGATATCTGCGAAGCTAAGAATGTCATCCAGCTTTGCATCGATTTCTTCCTTGCTATAGCCAAGCATAGTTCCGTTCAAATATATATTTTCAATTCCTGTGTATTCCTGATTAAAACCTGCTCCCAGCTCAAGGAGTGCTGAGATTCTGCCATCTACGTGCACATCCCCCTTCGTAGGGGAAAGTACACCTGTAATAATCTTTAAAATGGTGGACTTTCCAGAACCGTTAGTACCGATAAGTCCTACACATTCTCCCTGCTTTACAGCAAAGGACATATCTTTAAGAGCATAATGCTCCTTATAATTCTTCTTTCTGGTGAGGCCAAGAGTATCAGCTACTCTCGCCTTATTGCTATCGAAAAGCTTGTAGACCTTGTCTACGTGATTAACCTCTATAACGTAATCGCTCATATCGTCTCCTATGTTGCTATATGAGTCAATTCTACCATAATTTCAAAAAAAAGGACACCGGTTTCCCGCAATGTCATTAAGTTAACATTGCGGTGGAGGCTAAAATGAAGAAAACAAGATTGAAGTATCGAGCTTCAATCTTGTTTTTTCATTTTTGGGCATAATAATAAGACAGATTATCAATCTGCTTAAATAGCATTTTTAACTTTTCATTTTTTTATGCTACTCTATATAGGAAACCACGAAATACTCTTACTGTAAGGGTTCTATCACGGTGCCTTCCAGGTCTAATAGGAATAGTATTTCTTGCAATTATGGTTTCTAAATTGGGTGATGTTGTTTTTTCGAGGAAAAATAGTCTACACACATGAGCAGCTACTGAAAAGTTGGCTTTGTATGTATATTTTCTTTGCTTTTTATCAATGACTACGTGCGAGGTAATCATTTCTGCAAAGTTGTACATTATGAGATGTGCATAGATTTCCTGTTGGACACACATCACCTTTTTTGAGTGAAAATTCAGCATCCCAATCGTATATTTTAAATCTCTAAATGAAGTTTCTATTCCCCAGCGAGATTCATATAGAACTTTTAATCTTTCAGGGGAATATTCTGTTTTTTCCAGATTTGTAAGTATTGTTTCATAAGAATCTTCGGTAATTTTGAATCTTACAATCCTAAAGTTAAGTTCAAAAAACTTCACCTCATCAGCTTTTTTTAGTTTTAGGGGTAGATAATCAAAAGGCGTTGAATGTGGGATTAATTTGTAGTGATTTCTATCTGTCAGAAATAAATTCTTCATTTCTTTTGTTTGTTTACGTGTAAGCTTTAGATTTATGTCTACATCAAACTCTGGTATATCAGGTAAATCCAAACCATTTTTTATACCAGTAGTTCCATCTTTTATTCGAATTAGGAAAAACCAACCTTTTTCCTGTATATGTGCCATATTGTTATAAGATTCATAGCCTCTATCAGCTATTACTAATGCTCTGTTAATTGAAGAATTATCTACCATTTCCTGTAATGCAGAATGTTCGTTGGTATTCATCTTTCCTTGAATGATAGCATCAGTATACAGATGATTCTCTAGATTGTAGAGAGCGTTTAAATGTAAAAGATTGTATGGCTTTTGTCCATTGGAACCAGGATGAAAAGAACTTTTATCATCTGGATTAGTTGGTATTTGAATATCAGAACCATCTACAGCAAGTACAACTAAATCATCAGTTATATTTATCAACTTTGAAGTAAAATCATTAAAAATACTCTTAAAAGCGTCTGTTTTTATTTTTTGACGTTGCTGAACAAAAGCAGATGCAGATGGTAAAGATTCAACATCCGGAAATAAATCTATTAGCTCATTTGTGATGCTCTTACTTCCCATTCCAATGATAGCTTTGATAATTGTTGAAAATGAAAGTTTTCGGTTTCTTGTAAAGTCTATTTGTGTGTTATTAACATAGCCAGTATAGTTTTCGGTAGTAGATTCAATTGCAGAAAATAAAAGTTTTTTTACATTCTTTGGTTTCATATGCGACCTCCTTGCAATCAAGTTTTTTCCTTAATTACAAGGGCCGCTTTCGCTACCTTAAAAACATCAGTAGCGAAAGCGGCCACATATTTCTCTTGTTATGTCAACATATGTTTATAAAAAAGAAGACCCCTATACCATTTCTGGTATAGAGATCTTAATTGAGTCATCTTAACTTAATGACATTG
>NZ_FOVQ01000008.1:0-122959 GCF_900115215.1 Pseudobutyrivibrio sp. UC1225
GCTAGAGTAAACTTTTAGTCGGAAAAAATAGAATAAATACAAAAAGAACATCCTTCTTGTGATAAGGTTATGGTTTGCGAAAAAAACTTTATCAAGGGAGGATGTTCTTTTATGCAAAAGAGTATACAGTATTTTGGAGAAGTGTGCATTCAAAGATTTTTAGAAATACAAAAAGAGTTATATCAAAACCCAAAAGATTTAGCTGAGTTTATACTAAATGTTGAAAGTGAGGTAAGGAAACTAGGCCGTATTTTTATTGAAGAGACACTTGAGGAAATGGATCAACTTATACGTGAAAGTGATAAAAGAAAGAAACATTGGGTGGTTGAAACACATGATAATAAGTCTCTTATTACATCTTTAGGAACGATAAATTACACCAAGACGTTATTTACTTCTAAAGATCTCAAAACTGAAGACGGTAAAGAGGTTATGTGTTACCTGTTGGATAAAGCTCTTGGTCTAACAGAGAATCAGCACCTAAGTGTGGATGCAATTGCAAAAGTTTATGAAGAAGCAACTCAGACTTCTTACCGTAGAGCAGGTCAAAGTATTTGTAGTGAAGATGCCATAAGTAAGGAGGCTGTAAAAGAACTACTACATAAAACCAGATTTCCCAAGCTGGAAATTCCTAGGGAAAAGAAAAAAGTAAAGTACTTGTACATAGATGCAGATGAAGATCATTACGCTCTTCAGTTTAAAGAGACTAAGGGGGATTTAGTTGTAAATTCCATGGGACGAAAGAATAATGGGGCGATAAATAAAATCATATATGTTTATGAAGGGATTGAACCTGAAGCTCCAGGAAGCAAACGTAATTGCTTGATAGGAACTCATTATTTTTGTAGAGGGACAGAGCAAGATAATAAAGAACTATGGAAGGAAGTTTTTGAATATATAGAAAACTTTTATGATACAGAGTGTTTAGAGAAAATATATCTTAACGCAGACGGAGGTAGCTGGATTAAGGAAGGACTAAATCACATAGCTGGGGTTAAATATGTCCTAGATGAATTTCATCTTAGTAAGTACATTTTTAAGATGACAAGCCATATGTTAGATACATCTTGGGATGCGCAAAGAGAAATAAGAAAAACAATACGGCAGGCTACAAAAGATGATTTCAACAGACTTGTAGAAAGACTTTTGGATTACGCAAAATCTGAGTCGGATGTGAATAGAATAAAATCTAGTTCAGATTACATCCTTAAAAACTGGTCGGCTGCAAAAATAAGACTATCTAGATTAGAAAATGTGGTTGGAAGTAGTACTGAGGGGCATGTTTACCATGTGTTGTCATCTAGAATGAGTACAGACCCGTTAGGATGGAGTCATCATGGAGCATCTCAAATGGCTAGATTCAGAGAATATACGTATAATTCAGGAAACATGCTTGAATTAGCAAGGTATCAAAAGGAAGTACTTTCTAAAGCAGCTGGCACAGAAGAATTAGAAATATCTGCTACAAAGATGGTAACAGCCAATAAAAGAGATCGTACCTTTTCTGATAAGGAGTATGGAAAATACATAGAGTGCTTTCATTCAGCTTTGCCTAAATATTTGGAAGATGAAATCAATAAAAATCATGATTATTACTATATAAGAAGTTGGTTTTAGAAGGAAACAACACCTGACGGTGTTGCCTTTAATAAACGTGCTTCGCACAAACCTAATCTTTCATTTGCTTGATTTACAGTGTATCTGCCCAGAAATGGGAGTCAAGGATGCTACGCACCGAAGGCTGAAGTCCTTGACACCCATTTCAAGGCAGATAAAATATCAACAAGCAAACGAAGGATTATTTGTCGTACAGTAAAGTACGCTTTGTGCACTTAATTAGAGGCCTGCGAAGCAGGGCTTCCTTTTAAAAGAGAAAAAGAGTAAGATTATAACAAATCTAATTCTTATCATAAAACACAGGGATAGTCTTTTCTGTGATTTCCGAGTACAAATTTACGCTGCCCCCCCGCTGGCACTACTTGTAATCAAGTTTTTTATCAGATATAATCCAATAAATATCGTAAATACGAAGCACAAATAGGAGACAAGATGAAATTATTCAGCCAATATAAGGGTTTACGTAGAGCTAATTACATACTGTTTATAGGTCGAATTGTCACCAATTTGGGTGCCATGATTTGGCCTATGCTAACACTTATTCTTAATAAGAAAATTGGGTTCAATGCCACTGAAACTGCGCTTTTTACTATTTGCTCTGGCATTTTATTTTTACCTGCAAATCTTTTGGGTGGACATGTGGCTGACAGGTTCAATAAGAAGCATGTCATTATTTACTGTGACATTGTGTCTATTGTTTTATTTGTCATCAGTGGTTTCCTGCCTCTTTCAATATTCTCCATCTGCGTACTGTTGGTAGGCGCTTTTTTCCAGACTTTGGAAGGCCCTGCATATCAGGCTCTGGTTGCTGATATTACACCTGCAGAAAAAAGAGAAAAAGCATTTTCTTTATTATATTTAGGAGCCAATATCGGACTTATCCTCTCGCCTACATTAGCTGGATTGCTTTTCAATAATTATCTCTGGCTGTGTTTTGTAATCAGTGGTCTGTCTATCAGTGTATCAACAGTATTAATTGGACTGTACGTAAAAGATGAAAAGCTGGAGGAAGCTCCTACAGAGGATGTAGAAGAATCCGCTGACGATGGCCTAAACATCTGGAGCATTATCAGAAATAGCGGTGCGCTAATTGCCTTTATCATTTCTTTGGCATTTTATCAGGGCGCGTACTCTCAATTTGGATGCCTTATGCCTTTAGACATAGCAAAAGCCTTTCCGGAGAAAGGCTCTATAATATATGGAACTATCACTAGTGTAAACTGTTTCTTAGTAGTATTGTTTACACCTATTATCACAATGATTTTTGAAAAGGTTGATCTAACCAAAAAATTCGCCTTAGGTGTAATCCTTCAGGCTATCAGCTTTGCAGCATTTTTAATGTCCTTCGGTATCATCGGAGGATACTATATTTCTATCGCCCTCTTCACCTTCGGCGAAATCCTCACCACTATCATGATGGGAGCTTTCCTAGCCGAACGTGTACCAGAGAGCCACCGCGGACGTATCTTTGGAGTAACAAACTTCGCCGGTGCTTTTATGCAGGGCATCACACAGTTCGGCAGCGGAAGAATGTTTGACGCCTTCGGCCCTTCATACGCCTGGGCATTCTCCATCGCTATGACTATGGTTGCTGTTATTGCGGCACTGATGCTTGTATACTTAGACAAAAAAGAGTTTAGCCAGCTGTATGTACAGGCTGACTAAACTCATCATCTTACGTATTTGATTACTGCACTTTTCTATTTCCTGCAAGGACCTCTTTATAGTCCTCCAGGTTCTTTCTAAGAAGTACAGGAATATTCAGTTCATATGGGCAGTGGGTCATGCATTTTCCACACTCAATACAGTCGTTGATTTTTTCCATTTCTGCCTGCCAGTGCTCGCTGAGCCATCCGGCACTAGGTGCCCTTCTAAGCATAAGAATCATTCTGTTACACTGATTAATCTGGATACCAACTGTACAAGGCATGCAGTAGCCACATCCACGACAGAATTCTCCACTAAGCTCATTCTTCTCATCCGCAATAAACTTAGCTATTTCAGCATCATATTCTGGTGTATTATCCATATATGATAGCCATTCATCCAGCTCAGATTCCTTTTGTATTCCCCAGATTGGAACTGCTCCATCAAACTGGCTGATGAAAGCCATAGCAGCCTTGGAATTTGTAATAAGGCCACCTGCCAGGCCCTTCATCCCAATGAAGCCCACATTGTTTTCATTGCAAAGCTTTAGAAGCTCTATCTCTTTATCTGAAGCCAAATAGCTCATAGGATACTGTACTGTTTCATATAAGCCAGACTCGATAAGCTCTTTAGCAACCCCAAGCTTATGTGCGGTTCCAGCAATATGACGTATCTTTCCCTGGCGCTTAGCCTCTACCATACACTCATACATTCCAGTTCCATCTCCAGGCTTGTAGCACTTTCCCATCATATGAAACTGATAAATATCAATGTAATCAGTTTTAAGATTTGTAAGGGATGTATCCAAATCTTTCCAAAAATCATCTGGAGTCTTTGCTGCTGTTTTTGTAGCAATTACGATTTCTTCCCTTTTAACATAGCCAGTTCCAAAAGCTTCCCCCAGCTTTATCTCACTATCACTATATGCTCTGGCTGTATCGAAAAATCTCATACCTCCATCATATGCTTTTCTGAGAAGTTTTACTGCTTCTTCAACTGAAACTCTTTGGATTGGAAGAGCTCCAAATCCGTTCTGTGGAACCTTAATGCCTGTGCTTCCTAATGTGACTTCTTTCATATTCTCTTTCATCCCAGTCCTCCTAAATACCGGCCACATTTTCATTTTTACAACAACTATGTCAACCTAATATCTCATTTATATGTTCAATAATATAAGATTGTGCTTTTTCTGTATATAATGTAGCAATGTAAGGCTTGCCTGATGTGGATGTTCTTTCTTCAGAAATAATGCCTATGGCATTTCCTTTTTCTGTAGCTCTATTGTTAGTCTTTCCATCAGGCATATCCACAGCCATAAGATATCCATTTTCTTTTAGATAATCTGATATTACCTTGTAACTAATTTTCTGATAAATATTTGAATCAACTAATTCATTCATTTGCTCAACAAATTTAGTAATTGGTTTGTCTGCTCTATATAAATAGTCCTTTAATACATCTGTCGGAAATGGTGGCAAGTCTTTTTTTGAAGATTTCTTTCCAATATTTCCACCATTCCTTCTAACCTCCTCCAAAATCTCTTTTGTAAAATACATGCATCTAATTACATTAGGGTTATTCAAGACAGAATCACTTTCAGCTGGCATATTATTCACTGGATTTTTACCATCCGCAATTCGTTGTAAATATAGGATTGCAGTATCTAACTTATTAATATCTATCTCCATAATACAACCTCCTGTTCAAGATATTTTTTTAACTCTAGTATCTTACTCTTAGTAATTATCTCTGAATAATGTAATCCCTCATATGTAGAGTGAATAACTGGAACATTTTCCCTTGTTTTAAGGAGAAGATTTTCCTTAAGCATCCACTCTAGTATAACTTGTACATTTTCTTCACCTAACTCTTTTAATTTGCCAAAATGTTCAAGCATATGAAGTTTATCATCAAACATTACGTTTGATTCAAACCCAATTAAATAATCACATAAAGTTTCTAAGGGATAAAACTTTTTCTCACTAATTTCTTGATTCGCATTTACGATAATATATATTACTTCATTTAAGTCAAACCCTTGATAAGCTACTGAATCTGTTTCTAGTTTTTTTATCTTAACATATTCAGATGGGAACATCTTAGCCTGCTTATCAATACAACTTGCGTAGGTTTTCAACCTCTGCACTGAATGTTGCCTTATATCACCCTCATCTAGAGAATAGCCCATACCCCTATAATAATACTCCTTAGACATCATTCGATTACAACCAGTACCGTCCTTTTTGTAATTAGTACAGCCCAGGAAATATTCATTATTTGCTCGTCTAGCAATCAAATAGCCATCTCTGCATTGATCACATTTTTGGATTGCTAGTTTGCCAGCTTTAAGATCATTTGTCATAAAGCCACACACTTCTGGCTCGTTTGTACAAATATATAAAGGCAATCCATATGCAGGTTTATACTTTAACTGCATTGGATATCCACAAATTGGACAAGCCTTACGATTGGTTTTAGCAACATAGTTTTCATCCCAATTACCATTTAATCGAACACTCTTATAATCATGTTTTAATTCGAGTAAAAACTCAGAAGGATTTTGCTCTGGTGCAACAACAAATACTCTATTTTTTGTTCTTGTCATCGCAACATAAAATAATCTTCGTTCCTCGGCATAATCTATACTATTATCGCCTTTTAGGACAAATGATAAAACAGGATCATCCTCTACCTTTGATGGAAAGCCATATGTTTCATTTTTACCATTAATGATTATAACATCATCATATCCCAGTCCTTTTGATGAATGGGCAGTCATAAAGGTAATATTTAAATTAGGATATTTTACACTTTTCACCTTGCTGGTTTTATATTGAAATTCAAATAATCCGGTTCGTTCCAAATTATTTCCATCAAATCCATATCTCCCTAACAGTAAAATAGTGCCAACTTTCTTTCCTTCTTTCTTTTTGTATTTAATTAATTCCTGAATACAAGTCTGAACAGCATATGCTAGAGCATAATTTGAACCACTCCTTCTTTCATTGTTCTTAGCTTTAGCTTTACCATCATATGTATATATTAATACTGGGTCTTCAATTGTCTTTGGAGAAATTAATCTCTTTGAAATCTGCGATGTATTCTTCTGAATAAAACCACCAGCTATATCTATTACATCCTGAGAATTACGATAAGTTTTTACTATTTTTAGTTGCTTAGCATATCCCATTTTTTCTGCGAATTTAGTAAACAATGTAATATCTGAGCCACTAAATGCATAAATAGATTGCCAATCATCACCTACAGCTATGATTTTAGCATCAGTTACATCTGCTAATGCCTTAGTTAAATCAAATCGTTGGCGAGATATATCCTGATATTCATCAACAATAATGTATTTAAAGTCTAGCTTCTGCTTCATATCCTTTACTTCTTTAAGAATACGAGCAGACTCGTTTATCATGTCTTCAAAATCAACAGCTTTATTTTCTTTGAGCCATCGTTCATATTCCAAGTAACAATCATTGCATATGTCCAAGAAAAGTCTGCTTCTAACATTCTGGGTGGAATGATACATTCTATTGAATTCATCTGCATTATAACCATTCACCTTAAAATTTGATATAAAACGACAAATTAGTGTAATAAGCCTTCTTGTATACCTATTCTCTTCTCCAGCCACCAATAATTCCATTACCTCTTTATTTGGCCGAGGCTTTATAATAAATCCATGGTCTTCCAACTGTTCCTTAAGATGAATAACTAGTGGTCTATTATCGTTATACTTTGAAAAAGTATAAATCAACAATGTATTATGCTGGCGGTGTTGTAATATTTTATCGTTTATTTGTTTTTTGTATCGTTCAATTTCTGCTTCACTATATCTGTCATTTTTTCCATCCTCTGATATTCCGAAATGCTCTATATAAGCTGTTTTTCCATTTTGATGAATTACAAAATCAGGTGTATATGGCTTACGAGAATACAAGATGTCATATGGATATAATGGTTCATATTCATAATCTATATTATTTAAATAAAGAAAGTTAGCGATTTCCACTTCTTGATGAGAGCGTAGAAATTCATTTTGAATAGTGACTGATTTTTTGGTTCTTGCATCAATTACGTTACGCTTAAACTCTTCCAAATCACTTCTCATCGTTGAATAATTAGCCTTAGCAATATTATTAAAGAAACCATTAAAATCCTCTCCAACATATGGAGCATCAAAATATGAAGCAAAAAACATAATCAGATTATTTACAACTGATTCATTTCGCATAATGGAATTTCTAAAATAATCCCTTATCACAAAATAAAGCTTTGTATTATCTACTATATTAAGTTTCTCGTCTGGAGAATTCTTATGAATTATTGCATTACCCGTAGAATGAAAGGTTGCAATAGGGCATTGAATACCTAGCTGACCTTGAATCTTTTCTTTCAACTCATTGACAGCTTTATTAGTAAAAGATACAACTAGAATTTGCGATGGATTAACACCTTGCTTATCTACTAAATACTTAACCTTAGCAGCTACTGTGGTTGTTTTACCTGCACCAGCGCCAGCGATTACCAATGTATAGTCTTCATCAGATAAAACCACTCGTCTTTGATCATCATCAAGTATTATTGCTTCATCTATTGGTTTTAAAACCTCATCAAGATATTGCTTTTCTGAATCCAACGAATTAACAATAAACTCCTCATTGTGCTCATCTATAAGCTTATCTATTTCCGAATATGTATGTATCGCTTTATTTACATAAATAGAATCTTCCGCATTTTTAACGCAGAATTGCTCTACCATATTACCTGATTTAATGGCATCAAAAAATTGAATTGTATTCACATAATTATTTATTAAAGGCACATACTCACGTTTTGAAATATATCGGTTACATTCCAACAAACCACTTAATGCATCATACAATTCATGTAGCTTTATTAAATTCTCGTTCTTTGCCACCTCTTTCTTATTCTTAATTCCACGTGGCAATAGTTTATCTAGTAAGCTCAATACTAATACTTCCTCATTAGTTTTCTATTATTTAAAATTATAGCATCAAACGACGGACAAAAGAAATATTGTCACAAAAATTACAATAACATACCGTTGTGGATTTGTACTTTATAAAATACGCGGAATTATGTGATGTTCGATTGAGAAAGTAGAACATATGTGCTAGATTGTTAACGCGGGTTAACCGCAGAAAGTACCCACGACGAGGTGGAAATCTCCCGAGCCAATCTATAAGGTGCTCCACACTGCTGGATGTCACTTTGGAAGGGAGGTGGCGCACATGTCAGACTACGAATTGATAATGATTATGCTAACACTGTTAGCATTACTCTTTACTGCTTGTGGTTTCCTGCTTGCGTTGCTTAGCTTTCTCGATAAGAGAAACAACAAGCGAAAAAAATAAAGCCTCTCTCGTCGGCAAACGAAAGAGGCGGCTCTCACTGAGAGCTAATTAAGTCCTTTTTCGGGAGCATCCACTTTGGAGTGGGTGCTTTCTTTATGAGTATTATACACTCAATTATCCAAAAGCTCAATTTATAATTTTTCAATCCCACATCTTTATGTGGTTTCACTTTTCTATTTACAAGTCCTTATACAGCCTTCATATTAATAAGCTTCTCAACATATGCGATTCTAGCACATACTGTAAATACATCTGCTGCCTGCTCAAGCTCCTCGATTGGTGGAAGTGATGGAGCAAAACGGATGATTGAATCGTTAGGGTCCATGTGGTATGGGAATGGAGCGCCTGCTGGTGTAAGAACAACGCCTGCCTCCTTAGCCAAATCTACGATACGAGTAGCTGTTCCCTTTGGTGCCTCAAATGTGATGAAGTATCCACCCTTTGGTGAAATCCAGCTACCACACTCTGGCTCAGCTAAATCTCTTTCCATTGTCTTGATAACAAGCTCAAACTTAGGACGAAGAATCTTAGCATGCTTCTCCATGTGCTTATCAACTGATTCTACATCTGCAAAATATCTTGCGTGACGAATCATATTTACCTTATCGAATCCAATTGTCTGAACTGTAAGTGTCTTCTTAAGCTCCTCACGATTTCTATGATTGCAAGCGATAGCAGCAATTCCAGCCCCTGCAAATGTAATCTTTGAAGTAGATGCAAACTCAAATACTAAGTCTGGATTATCTGCTTCCTCACACTCGTGAAGAATATTTAAAATCTTCTTCTTTTCCTTGTATAAATGATGTACCGCATATGCGTTATCCCAGAATACTCTGAAGTCCTTAGCTGCAGGCTTAAGATTAGCCATACGTCTAACAACCTCATCAGAATATACGATACCCTGTGGATTAGAATACTTAGGTACACACCAGATACCCTTGATGCTGTCGTCTGCTGCAACTAAGCCTTCTACAACATCCATATCTGGACCGTCCTCGTTCATTGGGACGTTAATCATATCAAAACCAAAATGCTGTGTAATAGCGAAATGTCTGTCATAACCTGGTACTGGGCATAACCATCTTACTCTTTCAAGCTTGCACCATGGTGTACATCCACCGAAACCAAACATGTAACCGCGAGCCACTGCATCAAACATAAGATTAAGTGATGAGTTTCCTCCTACGATAACCTGCTCTGGCTGGCAATCCATAATCTCTGCCATAAGATGCTGTGCTTCAACGATGCCCTCAAGCTGTCCGTAATTTCTAGTCTCTACTCCGTTCATGCACTTCATAAGAGACTTGCCATCGAGAATATCTAAAAGAGGCATAGAAAGATTAAGCTGCTCTGTTGATGGCTTTCCTCTACTCATATCGAGCTTAAGGCCTTTGCGCTGCCAGTCTTTGTACTGACTAAAGAGCTGCTCTTTCTCTGCTTCTAATTCCTGTAATGACATTTCGCTGTACTTTTTCATTGCATGGTCCTTCCTTTATTACCTAATTTATTTATCATTACGTACTTTATCCAAGTACTCATTGATAACCTGTTCATATCCCAGATTTCCTGGTCGATAGAAATCACCGATTTCCAAACCTTCAGGTAAGTAGCGTTGATGTGAAAAGTGATTTGGAAAATCGTGTGCATATTCGTAGCCAATGCCGTGCCCCAGCTTTCCAGCTGATTTGTAGTGAGCATCCTGAAGGTGAGTAGGTATTGGTCGCGTGGTATTATTCTTCACCTCTGCCATAGCCAAATCAATAGCTCCGTAGGCTGAATTTGACTTTGGTGCGCAGGCTACATATGTGGCTGCATGTGAAAGAATAATCCGTGATTCCGGCATACCTATCCTTTCCACTGCAAGAAATGCATTGGTGGCAACTACAAGTGCCATAGGATCTGCATTTCCTACATCCTCAGATGCGCAGATGCAAATACGTCTGGCAATAAACTTTGGATCCTCTCCTGCGTATAGCATTCTAGCTAGATAATAAACTGCTGCATCAGGATCCGAGCCTCTCATACTCTTTATAAAAGCAGAGATGGTGTCATAATGGTTATCGCCATCTTTGTCGTATTTGATAACTCTTCGCTGGATACATTCGCTGGCCACATCTATTGTAATATGAATTTTTCCATCTTCGGCTCTGTCTGTAGTGAGCACACCAAGCTCGATAGCTGTAAGGGCACTTCTGGCATCGCCATTGGCAATGTCTGCAAGGAAATCAAGTGCATCATCATCAATGACTGCATCATAGCTTCCCAGTCCCTTTTCGCTGTCGGTGATTGCTCGCATAATCAAAGTCTTAATGTCATCTGCCTCAAGTGGCTTCAGTTCGAAGATGATAGACCTTGATAGAAGAGCTCCGTTAACCTCGAAATAAGGGTTTTCTGTGGTGGCACCAATAAGGATGATAGTGCCATCTTCAACAAATGGAAGCAGGTAATCCTGCTGTCCCTTGTTGAATCTATGAATCTCATCTATAAACAAGATAGTCTTTTTGCCGTAAGCCCCGAGCGTTTGCTTTGCGGCCTCCACCACGGCCTCCATGTCCTTCTTTCCCGATGTGGTGGCATTTATAGATGTAAATTCCGCTGCTGTGGTATGGGCAATAACCTGAGCAAGAGTAGTCTTGCCTGTGCCAGGAGGCCCATAAAATATGATAGAAGAAAGCTTGTCTGCCTTTATGGCACGATATAGGAGCTTATCCTTGCCAATGATGTGCTGCTGGCCTACTACCTCATCAAGTGTGGTAGGTCGAAGACGAGCTGCCAGTGGCGACTCCTTTTTCTTTGCTTCCTGCCTCATATAATCAAAAAGATCCATGTGATACCTTCCTATTTTTTCGAATTATTAGCACAAACATTATAGCACAAACGTTCTATTCATAAAATAAAAATAGTATCAAAAGCTTTCACTTTAGTAAGCTAAAGTAATCACCTTTGATACTATACTATAATTCAATCCATATTACAATAAAAAGTTTGTCCCCGGGAGACATTTGTCCGTAGTGCACAAATTTTCATCTCTAATAATTCTATTTTGCAGCTTTTATATAGTTATGTATTTCCTCTACTGAAGGCATAACCCTAAGAGCTCCACGTCGCGTAGTAATAAGAGAAGCCGCTGCATTTGCTGTTGTTAACATCTCTTTAAGAGAAGCCTCATCATAATTGTCTATTCCAACCTCAAGAACAGAATTGATAACTGACCCCATGAATGTATCTCCTGCACCTGTTGTTTCAATAGTATTAGGATTTAAAAATGGAGCACACTCTACAACAGTATCACCATACAAGGCATAGCTGCCATCTTTACCAAGTGTGGCACATACAAGCTTTATTCCATATTTTTCCTTAATAATCTGAGCCCCTTTAAGGATATCTGTCTCTCCAGTAAAGAACTCTATTTCATTATCAGAGATTTTAAGAATATCGCATTTACGGAATCCAAAATCCATTTTTTCTTTAGCGATTTCTAAATCTGACCAAAGTGGTGGTCTAAGATTAGGATCAAAGCTTACTAAGATACCGCTTTCTTTTGCAGTATCCAAAGCCTTAATAGTTGCTTCTTCCACAGTCTTGTGTGTCATTGAAAGGGTACCGAAATGGAAAATCTTTGCGCTCTTAATAAGGTCAGTATCCACTTCATCAGCTGAGAGCATAACATCTGCTCCAGGATTTCTATAGAAAGAAAAATCTCTGTCACCATCCTCATAGGTATGAACAAATGCAAGAGTAGTATGAACATCCTTGTCATACTTTAATCCACTTACATTAATGCCAAGACCTGCTACAGTATTTGAAAGCATATGACCAAAATTATCGTCTCCCACCTTGCCAATAAAGGCTGTGGACTTGCCATAATTTTGGAGCATTGCAAGCACATTACAAGGAGCTCCACCTGGATTTGCCTCCAGTATTGGATTTCCATGCTCGCTTATACCATTTTCAGTAAAGTCTATTAATAGCTCTCCTAATGCAACTACATCAACCATTTAATAATCTCCCTAAGCGCTTTTTATAAATCGTATTTAACAATGTTAAGAATTGCATCTTCATTTGTATTGAAGAAGATTCCATCGCATGATACATCTGTAGGAAGTGAAGCTGTCATTACATAAAGACCATCCTCAAAGAATACTTCCATACTGTATCTATCCATAACAATTCTAAGCTTAATAGAATCCTTATTCCAAGGAATATGAGCTCTACGCTGGTGCACTATTGCTCGTCTGCTACCAGAGAACTTTCTATCGATTTTTGCGATATTCTCCTTAGGTCTAAGAACAATATCGGTATGATATTTTTCATCTGCTGCAATAGAAATGACAAACTTGTCAAACATTGCATCAACATCTTTTGGTCTTACTTCAAGCTCTAAATCTACACAACGACCATTGATTCCTTCAAGAGAAATTGCTCCGTCAATTGACTCGCTATCTCTGTCCTTTAAATCTGTTGTTGCAGAAATTTCAAAGTTGTTGTACTCAACCTTGCCGCTTCTCATAGCCTCTAATTCTTTGATTGGCCACTGGCGTAATCTTCCATCTTTGATAGAGATTTCTCTTGGAAGAGCCATCTGTCCAAACCAAGGCTCTCTGGCGTCGTGAGCACCTGCTGTATCCCAGTTCTGCATCCAACCAATCATTACACGTCTGCCATCTATCATTTCAACAGTCTGCATAGCGTAATAATCGATACCATAATCTACAGCCTGAACCTTTTCCTCTGTAAAGGAATCGGTAGCATCATCATATCCACCAATAATGCAGATATTTCCATTACCATTATGGAATTCGAAGCCTTCTGGAAGCATATCCTGTGGGCTTGTAAGGAGTACTCCCTTGCCATCTAATTCAAAGAAATCAGGGCACTCCCACATAAGACCATATCTGCCTTTATTAGACGCGAAAACCTTTTCAAATTCCCATTTAAAGCAATCGTTACTCTTGAATAATAAGAGCTGACCGCTGCCATCTGCTGCACGATTAGCTACAAGTACTCTATATGTACCATCTGCCTTCTTCCAAATCTTTGGATCTCTAAAATCAGTTTTGCTAGAGCCCTCTGGAATTAAGTCAGCATTGATTACTGGGTTGTTTTCGTATTTTTCATAATCAATTCCATCACCAACAGCAACACACTGTGTCTGGAATTCTTTCATCTGTCCATTTTCTACTGTGCGCTTCATAACACCTGTGTACATAAGAAGATGTCTACCATCCTCAAGTGTAATAGCGCTTCCAGAAAATACTCCATCCTTATCATAGAATTCGTCTGGAGCTAAAGCTGCAGGAAGGAACTCCCAATGAAGTAAATCAGTACTTACTGCATGACCCCAGTGCATTGGGCCCCAGTGGGCATCATATGGATGATACTGATAAAACATGTGATATTTGCCTTCATAATAGCAAAGACCATTTGGATCATTCATCCAACCAACACGTGGTGTTAAATGAAACTTTGGTCGGGTTTCTTTTGCAATAAGTTTTTCCTGTGCTTCTTCGTATTTTCTTGCTTCGCGAAGAGTCTGACTGTTCATAGTTAATTAAATTCCTTCCTAAGTTATAGCTTGTTTATAAAAACTTTGTGGGCAACTTATAAAAGCGCCCACAAAATACTTTTAGTTAGCGTAGAAATCGTCAAAGTACTTCTGATAAATATCAAGGTACTCTGCTACACCATAATCATCTACCTGCTTGAGGTAAGCATTCCAAGAATCATCTGTGATACCATCTCTGATGAACTCAGCCTTGCTTGAGTTAAGGTAGCTTACTAAGTCTGCCTGGATTGCTGAAAGCTTCTCTGTATCTTCAGAGTTCATAAATACACGTGGGTATACATACTTGCCATGCATATCATCTGTGTAGTAATCCTTAATCCAATCAAGACGATACTGAGCATCATCTGGGCAAGTTACATACTTTCCGTAGTACTCATCTAAGATTGCAAGAGGACCACCAACGCACTCAGCCTCACGTACTTCTACTGGAGAAGCATCGCCAAGTGGTGCATGCTTAAGCATCTTCTCGCCATCAGCGTTCTCGCCTAATTCAAAGATATCGAAATCATCGTCCTCACCATATGTTCCCCAGTTGTTCTGTGGAGACTGGAATGGATCGTACATCTTGTCAAGCCAAGCGCAAACGAATGCAGGATTCTTACATACACTTGTGATTACGCAACGACCTCTGTCGAAACCTGATGTGAATGAACCGTTCTGTGGTGTAACGTTTACTGTATCAGCCTTTAAAGCCTTAAGTGGTACATAGTCTGTAATGTTATCGATGTTAGCAACATCCCAAGAGAAGCAAACACCATATCTGTGTGACTTACCCTTTGCTACGTATGTAGCCCAGTCCTGAGTAAAGCACTCTGGGTCGATGAGGCCTTCAGCGTAAAGCTTGTGGAGCCATTCTGTACCCTTTCTGAAACCATCAGTTGTTGCTGTACAAATAACCTTCTTGTCATCTGTTACTGCAATATGCTGACCCATATCTACATCACCGATACCATCGCCAAAACCGTTTGTAAGAAGGTTTGGATCCTGATCGTTTACGATGCAAGACATAGGAATGATGTCACCATCAATACCGAATTCCTTCTGAAGCTCTGAAGCGTGCTCCTGGAATGCTAAAAGTACCTGCTCGAACTCATCAACTGTTGTAGGTGTCTCAAGTCCAAGGAAGTCAAGCCACTTCTGGTTGATGAATGTCATATTGTTACCAACTGTCTGGATAGCAGTCTTTTCGCTACCAAGCTGCTCAATCCAAGGAAGTGCCCAAATGTGTCCATCCTCGTCCTCGCACATTGTTCTGTACTCTGGGTACTTATCAAATACTGCCTTAAGATTTGGCATGTTGTTGTCAATGTATTCCTCAACTGGAACGATAACGCCCTGATCTGCATATCTGATTAAGTCGTTGTCACCAAAACCAGCATTAAATACCATATCTGTAAGTGTGTTTACATTTGACATATTGAGGGAAATCTTATCACCCCACTGATCAGATGAGATTGCTGTCCAATCAACGTGTACGTTTGTCTCTTCCTCAAGTCTCTTGAAGATTGTACGGTTGTTAGGATTCTCCTCTGTTCCTACAGGATAGCTGATTGTTCCTGTGATTGTTACCTGCTCTGCAAGTGGCCAAGTGATATTGCTTGCGTCAACCTTGTCTGCATTGCTTGAGCTGTTTCCACCCTTGCCACAGCCGACAAACATCGATGATGCCATTGTCATTGCAAGAGCTGCAGCTACAATACGTTTTGCATTTCTCTTCTTCATTTTCTTGTTCTCCTCCTATTTATATAACAGCTTTTGCTGCTATTTACTTATTAACCCTTTACTGAACCAACCATGATACCTGCATCGAAGTACTTCTGGAAGAATGGATACATTACTAAAAGTGGTAAACTTGAAATAATGATGGTTGCGTACTTAAGTAGTTCTGCCAATTGTGCTCTCTGAGCTGTCGACTGCATATCAGCAATCATTCCCGGATCTGGCTGATTTTGAATCAGTATAGATCTTAAAACCAACTGCAAAGGTTGTTTTGAAGCAGAATTAAGATATATCATAGCGTCGAAATAACTATTCCACATTCCAACGAACTGCCATAGACAGAGAACAGCAATTACAGGAGCACAAACTGGCAAAAGGATTTTGAAGAAAAAGGTTAGTTCATTAGCTCCGTCTACTTCTGCAGCTTCTCTTAACTCTGAAGGGATACCTCTATAATATGTTCTGGCAATAATCATATTCCAAACTGAGAATGTTCCAGGAAGAATTACTGCCCACATGCTATCAAGTAAGCCCATCTTGCTTATCAACAAATATGTAGGAATCAATCCACCACCAAAGAACATAGTAATCATAAAAATGGTGTTAAAGAATTTTCTTCCCTTGAACTCCTCCAATGACATTGGATAAGCACAAAGCATTGTGATAAACACAGATAAAAATGTAAATAATACTGAATAAAGAATTGAGTTTTTAAAGCCAACCCAAATCTGTGCATTTGAAATAACTCTTTCATAAGCTGTAAGTGTCCACTTTTCTAAATCGAATGTAAGACCCTTATTCTGAAGAGTGATTGGATCCATAAATGATGCGATAACGATGTAAATCATAGGTACGATAATCGCAAGAACGAATAGACCCAAAAGTATATATCCAATAAGTAAGAATGTCTTATCGCCTAGTGAATACTTGGCGAATTTACTTTTTTTCTTCTTTGTTTCCATCATAACCTCCAATTAAAGTCCCTGTCCGTCATTCATCTTTTCAACCACCTTATTAACAACTATTAATAAGATAAGGTTGATAACAGTGTTGAACAAACCAACGGCTGTTGAATAACTATAGTTTCCATCCAGAAGACCTTTCTTATATACATAGGTAGCAATGATTTCTGATGCACCTAAGTTCAAATCTGTCTGTAATGCGTATGCCTTTTCAAAGCCAAGGCTCATGATGTTTCCGGCCTGAAGAATAAACTGGATAACTACCATATCTTTAATTGCTGGCCACTCAACTGCTTTGATCTGCTGGAAGATGTTTGCTCCATCAATCTGAGCAGCTTCTTTAAGTTCCTGGCTTGCATTTGCAAGTGCTGCAGTGTACATAATTGATGCCCAACCTGCACCCTGCCAGATACCAGATATAATGTAAATTGGTCTGAACGCTTCTGGTAATGTTAGGAAATTGATTGTAGTTCCAAGTAACATATTAAGTGGTCCTGTTACTGAAAGGAAAATTCTAACCATACCGCAAAGTACGATAACTGAGATAAAGTTTGGCATATAGAGTACCAACTGAATCTTCTGTTTGATTCGTGCGCTCTCTATTCTATTAAGTAGCAGTGCTAAGATAATTGGTACTGGGAAGCCCCACAATAATCCGAACACACTAAGCTTCAAAGTGTTTACCAGATATGTCATAAAATCTGGTGATGTAAGAAATTGCCTGAAATATTCAAAACCAACCCACTCACTATTTAAGAATCCTTTGAATGGACTATACTTTTCAAAAGCAATTAATATACCACCCATTGGTAAGTATCTGAAAATTATAGTCAGTAATAATGCTGGTCCTAAAAAGAACACATATAATCTCCAATGATGCATCACATACAACCAAGTGTTATGCATTTTCGCCTTCGTCTTCATTTCTCCTCCTTATGTTGCACTTGTTTGTGCATTTGTGCATTTGCACAAGTTTTTCGATGAGTTAAATATAACACATTTTTACATATGTCGCAATTGTTATTTCAGGTTTGTGTAATGTATACAGAATGGGCTATTTACTTTTGTTCAAATGTATCATAATTTTTTCACATTTTTACATTTGACAAAATGATTTTTACATTTTATGATAGTTAGGACAATAAAATTCAACTACGTTTGGGGGATTATTATGGCGAATAAAGTCACCATTCAAGATATTGCAGATGCCCTCGGGGTATCTAGAAATACAGTTTCAAAGGCTATCAATAATACAGGTATCTTAGCAGATGCCACCAGAGAAAAGGTTTTAGCAAAAGCTGTTGAGATGGGATATAAGCAATTCTCATATGCTAATTCTATGGAAGATTTCCTAGATAAGGCCTCAGCAAAAAAACCTTTAGCAACTGGAGATATTGCTTTTTTCAGTGGCACATTTCTAGACAATTCACATTTTGCATCTACTATGCTTGATAAATTTCAATATGAAATAACACAGCTTGGCTATGGACTTACAATGCAGAGAATCACACCTGAGAATGTAGAAAACCTTAGTCTTCCAGCCAGCTTTAATAAGGAAAGAACTCAAGGCATCATCTGTGTCGAAATGTTTAATCAAAAGTACTGTGAAATGCTTTGCGATTTAAACATTCCTATTTTATTTGTAGATGCTCCTGTTGGAAGCTATAGCCATCAGCTTGCTGGTGATGTTCTTCTTATGGACAATACCACTGGCATATTCACTCTCATCTCTGAGATGAAAAAACGCGGTGTAAAAGAAATAGGATTCATAGGAGAATCAAATCACTGTCGATCTTTCTTTGAAAGATATGTAGCTTTTAGAAATGCTATGTTCTTAAATGGATTAGATATTAACGAGGAATACTGTCTCACAGATATTCACAAGCATGGACCAGAATATTTTGCTTGCCTTTTCGAAGAGCTATCAAAGCTCGAGAAATTACCAGAGCTTTTTATCTGCGCAAATGATTTCGTTGCTATCGATCTTGTAAACTGTCTCAAAATTCAAAAGCATTCATACCCAGAGGATGTTATGATTTGTGGCTTCGATGATTCTGCTGAGTCAAAGGTAATGACTCCTGCACTCACCACCTGCCACATTCATTCCCAGATTATGGGATTCACTGCTGCCAATCTTTTAGTATCAAGAATTGAGCAGCCAGATTTGAATTATCGTACCGTATATACGGAGGCAAATCTTATCTTAAGAGGTTCCACTAAAGATTAATATTCACATAACAAAAAAGGTTGTCCATAGTGAGCAGCCTTTTTTTGTTACTTTAATATTCTATCTCCAGTGCTTCAATAATGTCTTCTAGCTTAACTTTCATAAATATTTTCCATTTCGCAAATTTAAACAATTTATATTTTTGCGAAATGCTTTACGGGCCAAAACAGGGGTTTATAATGTTTTCACCTGTTCAATAAATGGTAGGTCGGTTTTATAATCACTTTTTCAAAAATTTACGCTTTTCAGCAATATCATGGAACAGGAATAATCCTTGATATTGCTAAAAAGCGCAATGCATCTATTAACCTTATTAATTGTAGTAATTAGAGCACCGAGTCGTCTGCGAAACCAACTAAATTACTGTACATACTTACTCTTATCAGTTTTTATGCATCACATTTTTACCATCGATTGATAATATAATTGCTTTAACGAAATGTATTAATTACTAGTTATGAGGTTTTATCTATGGAAATATTAGTAATTATTCTATTAATTTTTGTAGTTTCTTTTATAAGTGCTATATCTCATACACCAGAAGCAATTGGCAAAAAAGGCGAACAAAAAATAGAAAAAGATTTAAATAGTATCAACTTCTGGGGATATGACGGTTATTGCTTAAGGAATATTTATGTCCCAAGAGCTGACGGCTCGACATCAGAGATAGATTTGTTATATATAACATGTAAAGGTTTCTTTGTAATTGAAAGTAAAAACTACAGCGGTTATATCTTTGGAGATGATAGGCGCCAACAATGGACCAGTACACTTTATGCTGGGAAAAATTGGTATGGTGGCAGTAAAGTTGAGAAATACAAGTTTTATAACCCGGTATGGCAAAATAATACTCATATAACAGCCTTAAAACATTATCTGGGCGATATATCAGCTATATCCATAATAGTGTTTGGTGGTAACTGCGAATTAAAAGATGTTAATGTAAGCAAAGATAATGTTTATATATGTTATGAGAAAAAACTAAAGAAACTAATTAAAAAAATTTGGGATAACACTCCTACTCGCTATAGCAAGGAGGAAATAAAAACTTTTTATAATACTCTTCTACCGCTTACGGATGCATCTAAGGAAAAGAAAAAAATCCATATTCAAAAAATACAGGAAAAACAGCAGGGAGATATTTGCCCTAGATGTGGAGGAACTTTAGTATTAAGGCAAGCAAAAAACGGAATATATGCTGGAAATAGATTTTATGGATGCTCTAATTACCCAAAATGTAAATTCATTAAAAATATATAAAGCTTTGAAAAACAAAGAACAAGAGGAAAACAGCAATTTTGCCCTTTCGTCAAGGACGAAAACGATGAATTTAAAAATTTTATTAATCATTTTTCAAGAGCATATGATAAGTGATTATACCTCCATCTTCTACTACCAATTGAAGTGAAAATATGTATACCATGATGGATACATACCTACAAACTAATTATCAAATTATAAGAGGCTCAAAAAATTGAGCCTCTAACAAGTTTTATCTTCTTATTTATTTGATTCCATATATTTCTTCAAAGTATCATTTAACTCATACATAGCATTTATTGTTTCTCCTCGATCCGAATTTGCTACAAGTGCAGAGAATCCCTCTAATACTGCATAAAGAACGTAATGCCATAGCATTATAATTATTCCTACAATAATCGCACTAATTCCACTTAAACTCAGGACTCCACTAAAGTTACTATTTTGACCTGTTGTAATGGAAAATACACCAAGAATAACAACTATTGAACCTATAATTAATCCACATGTGAATATTACATTTGCTACTATTGTCAATTCCTTTGAAGCTTTTCTAGTTTTCTTATTCATAATCTTACTCCTATATGTGTTACTGAGTACCTTTGTATATATTAGCAACTAAATGTGATAAATTTTTAATAGAAGGACATCAATACTTCACACTAAACATAACCACCAAATCCTCGGTATAACTCCAGGACTATAACCGTAAGAAAAAATTAGACCTCCATCACTTTCTGTGACAGAGGTCGCATCGACAAACCTTGGTTATTCTTGTTACCTACAATGACATTTCCATCGATACAACGCCATTGTCATTTCCTGTTTCTTCAAAATCCATGCGCTTATATAGTTCATATGCCGTCTTCATTACATCTGGCTTAGTAGCGAATGTCAACAACTTATAACCTAATATACGTGCTTGTTCTATCATAGAATTAAGGAAGCTTCTTGGATAACCTTTACCGCGGTATTCGCAACACATCCCTCTGCTCCTTTTATTTGGGAATACTCAGTAAACAGATTTTTAATAACTGAATAATCATCTGAACATTTTACTTCTAACATTATCTTCCCCCTACAACTACGATTTACTTATTTCATCTTTTTCCAACAGTATTTTTTTAGGAAATCACTAATTTCAGTAATGTCTGCACTTTCATAGAAAGCAACAAGTTTCTTTTTAAACTCTGGAACGTAATTTTCTGGAATGACAATTAAGCCCAAGCCATGACTTATCATATAGTGATTAGCAAATATTACTGAAGCTCGCTTGTTTCCATCCACAAATATCTGAGTTCTCATGCAATACATGCACAATTCAATAGCAATATCTAACGGATTCATACCACTTTTAAGAATATCATTTATTCTTTCAATTACCTGCGATTCTATTGGTAATGGCGGTACATATTTAGTTCCACCAATAGAAACTGGTACTCCCCTTATTCTTCCACCATCATGGAAAAATCCTTCATTTACAAGCTTTGCTATATGACACAATAAATAATAATTACTATCAGCCTGAATCACGTCATTATCAAGAATAAATTCCCACGCATGCTTTAAATTAAGAATTTTTTGTACATCGTCAGCTGTCATACCATTAACTGTACCATTCTCAATAATCTCTTCCGTCTGCGGAAATGTTGTGGCAACACCTTCCAATACAGCCTGATCATATATATTGGACTTCATATTCGCTCGTGCAAAATCAAGATTTGAAATCACTTCAGGCGAAAGTTCATTCTGAGTATACCCATTTGCAGCTAGCTCTTTATCAACTCTTCGAATCTGCTTCTTGAGTTCTCTAGCTTCTTTTGTATTACGAAGCAATAACTGATACAAATCATCAGAATAAACATCCACATACGTAGAGGTTAATCTGCCATTTACTCTTTTACGAATATATAAGTATTTGCCACTACTATTTTCTTTTACTTCAGGCGAGCCATCGTAGGGAATCAAATTCAATCGTGCCTGATAATCAGCTCTTTCCTGTAACAACTTTTGGATTACATTAAAATTACTATCCATCTAAAATCTCCTTTAGGGAACTTTTATATCTAAATAGTAACAAAAAGTTCCCTAAAGCACAAGAAATTTTAGGGAACTTTTTTGTCCTAATACGGTTATAAAGTTCCCTAAATTTATCCTTGGTATAACACCCGGAATATAACCGTAAGAAAAAATTAGACCTCCATCACATAATGTGATAGAGGTCATAGTTTTGATTTTTAGTCCTGAAGAATAGAGTCAATTAGTTCGTTGTATTCTGATTCTGAGATTTTTTCGATTTCATCACTGTTAGGAAGACTACGGTAGAAATACTTTTCGTCATTTTCATCTGCATCACTACCGAATCTTAGTGTTTCAGTTAGAGTAGAACCTTCGTATCTGTACATGCTAAAATCATCATAGTCCTCCCAAGCGTGGGCTTGAACAATCCAGTATGCGTCTTTGTAATAGGCCAATATGCAGGTTGCGCCCGTACCCTGACCATCCTCGAAAAGAACAACCTTATTATCTCTAATATCATAGAAACTATAACCGTAAGGACCAGAGAGCATTAATTCCGCATCGCCATCATTATTAACATCTCTGTAGTCATAGAAGTGATAAGAATCCCATTCATCACCTTCAAGATCAAGATTAGAAGCATTTATAGGCACTTCTATACCTTCTTCGGAAATTGCTTCTGCATCTATTTTGCCGTCTAAGAATAGACCAAATAAATCTTCTTTAATTTCTTCGTCGTTTTGGGTTTCAAGAACGGTTTCACTGCTTTCGGAGGTTGCTATAGGAGTCGTATTTGATTCAGTCTCTTCAGTTTTCTTTTCCTTTAGAATATACAGGCCACAGCCAACTATCAATAAGAGCGCTATGATGATTAAACAGATTGAAAATCCTCTAGCTTTCCTTTTTCTTTTATTTTTTCTTGTTGTCATAAATTTTATTCTCCCAATTGCTTTTTTGATTTTACGAACAGAGTTTATTATACCATTGATATAATAAATCACAATGTAGTGCTTTGTTATTACGCTAGTGCTATTATATGGTATATTATTGAAGTAAATGAGAGAATGATAATGAAAAAGTGGAAGGGTAGTACATCAATTTTAATCATAGCATTTATTTTTTATCTAAATGCAGTTATATGGTTCTTTAATGGGAAAGAACTTCTAGTTTGGGTTTGGGTTATTGCCGCTACCTTGGAGTTGATTACAGGAATCTATTACAGACATAGAGAAAAGAAGCAACTTGAGGATGAGCAGAAGCAATAGGTCGTTGTTTCCACAAACACGAATTTTCAATTCCTCCATTAATAGCTTAGGTCTGTATTATTTAGAAAATCAAAACCACTGAACGTGATTCCATCCTCATCATAAGAAAGCTTTATAATCGCTTCACCATAATTAGTTCCTTGTACGTAATCCACGGAGACATCCATTACCAAATCGACTTCGTTTTGTCCGCCTAGATACATTCTTCGCTCATTCAATGTTTCAGGTACAACATTATCTGCTGCTAATATCTCGGCACAATTATCAGGTAAAGCATCTCCTGAATATTTAATTGTATTTTTCCCATTGCGTGAAACAAATACAATTGCATTATCTTCTTTATCATAGGTATATGATAAGTTCTCCCAAATGTACTTATCTATGTTCTCATCATAACAATCCAACTTTTGGTATTTCCATAAGTTTTCATCAGACAATTCGACTACATAGAGACTAGTATGATGAACATCTTCATTTGTGCAGACTGCAATTTCATCCTCGCCATCCCCATCTAAATCAGAAATTAAATAACTATATATTTCCAATCCAGGATCTGTCTCCCATCCTGTGTAAAAATATTTATCTTTATACACTAGCAGAACTGTTTTCTGCTCATTGTCCCCAACTCCATATATTTTTAAATCCTCAGATGGTTTAACCTCTAGTCTTACATAGTACTTTTCAAAATCCAATGCATTCTCTTCAGAATAATCATAGATTTTCTGAGGAAGTTTATTTATCTGAATATTATCTGCATCAAATTCTTCTTTTGAAAAAGACTCGTTACCACCTACTGTTGATTCCAGAACTATTGATGATGGTTCATCTGCTCCACCTATTATATTTGTACCTTCTTTGTTATTCGTACCACATCCAATGAACGATACAATAAAAAATAATGTCATTGCTGATACTATTACTCTTTTCATTCTAGCTGGTCTCCTATTGTAGCTAATCCATTCGACAAATATGAAGTTATAATACTGTTGTCGTCCTATCATTCCTTTTGAATATAGTTATGCGCTTCCCAAAAACAATCCAGTGCAGTAAGTATATCTTTTGATTTGTATCTTTTTGTTACTACTGTAAGCAATTCTTAAATCCTACTTCACTGACATTTTTCTTTTCTGAGAACAAAGAAATTGTCTTTCCCTGTTGAAAATCTTTAAACATAACCTGCTTTGTATAGTAGTTTTTAGCTATAAGCTCTGCTCTTTCCTCAGATTGACCATTATTACAATAAAACTCTTTAATCTCCGCAGGGGATGGTAACAAGTCCATCTTAACAATGTTTTTATTTTTGATATGGGAAAGCATTTTCTCTTCATTCTTATAGAATGAAGTAATCTCTCTTCCAAGCATTTCCACCCTAGTGAAAGGTCTTTTCATCAAGTCTGCATAAAACATACTATTACCTGAATCGAATATTGGGGCTGGTCCAATAAGCTTCATGGTATTGGTATCTCTTATAACTCCAAAATTCATCATATGCTCATCAGTGTTACTGAGAATGAAATCCATTGATGTCTGGAAATCCATGAACTCTTGAATCTGCCCTCTTTCTATCCCATTATCAATACAAATCTTTATGTAAGCTTCGTAATTCGATGTGTCGTTTTGAACCTTTGCAGATGAAAGAACTTCATATGCTGAAACCAGCTCAACATCCTTGGATGTAAATGCATCACAAACACTTATCCTACCACCATCTTCAGCCAACGAACATTCATACCTTACAAATGGTATGTCATTGTTTTGTCGTTGATATAAAGTGGTTGCTACAACTTCATTTACACTCTGCTGACCATTATACTTATAACTTTCCTTTACAAGTCTTGGAATAGATTCACTCAAATCCCAATACTTTTCCATCTGGCCACCAAGAGAAGCATTTGGATCATATGATGTGCTATTATGATACGGTATTTTACCCTCGTTATACTCTTTCAGATTAAAGAAATTGATATCCTCATACTTTAGATCCATATTTACAGGACAAATCCAATATGTATCAGTAACACTTAAAGCAAGATTCTTAGCCAGGTATTCCTCTGACGTAGTTACTTCAAGACTGTTGATCAAAGACTTTATAGTATCTCTGCTGGCAGGAATAGCCCTCATCATCCACCATTTTTTTATGTTCTCTACTGTGCTGTTTCCCAAATATGGTGATAAACCATTATTGTTATCCTGATAAGCTACAACACGTCCAGAGTCATCAATAACAATGGTGCCACATATATCGTTTTTATGTTTTAAATAATATGTTCCCATAATAGTTTCTCCGCTTGAGCCTGTTCATCATAGGCATCTATTATGACTTTTGTTAGTATCTCTTTTGTCTTATTGTAATCGCTATCAATAATTATGCGGTCTTCTTTGTAAATAGCCCTATACTGACCATCTTCCTTAACCAAAAGCTCTATTCCATCACTTGAACTCTTCCACTTAAAAGAATATCCCTTATATTTCCCTGCATAACCATCGAGAATACTAAAATCATTTAGCAATTCATCAATATTACATTCCAAATATATTGCTAACTTTAATACTGTTTCAGCTATTGCATTGTTTATGTTCGTTTTTCCATTACAAAGCTCATTTACAGTCGTGTATGGAATCCCTGTCTCTTTTGAAATTCTATATGCTGTTTTCCCGCTTGATTTTACAATCTCGATAAACTTATCATTCATAAAATCTACCTCTTTGGGTTTCTGATAAACATATTATAACGCTTATTCGTAATATATTCAAATACCACTATAACGGATAGACGTTATATTTTTATGGACAATAATACTAAAACTTAAAAAAATGTGGAAGCTAACTATCTCGTCAACTTCCACACTTCTTTTACTATAAATTATATTTCTTCCTCTGGCTTATCCTCGGAATTCTCATTAATACTATCATCGTTTTTTTCGCCAGATTCTTCCTCAGATTCTTCCTCCGACTCACTGTCTGACTCACCCTCAGATTCTTCCTCAGACTTCGCATCAGAATCATCTGAATCAGGAGTGCCTGGTTCATTTTCCTCAGAAGTATTTTCTTCTGATTCCTCAGGTATGTCTGCATCATAAATCTTTACTTCGAGTCGACCACCATCATAGCTATCATTACCATCAGGATCGATTGCAAACATTACTGCATCGCCCTTGTGAACAGTGTATATTTCCTTGAATGTAACTGTGCGGTCCTCGCCAAAGTTGCCCTGGATGTCTCCACCAATCCATTTCTTTTCTTCACCATTAATGAAGATTCTCATGCAAACACCATTTGCATTAGGATCTGCACTGTTTGCGAATTTAGTGTAGCTTCCATCCACAACAATTCTTCCATTTTTGGCAGCCATCCACATGTATGCTGCATTTCTGCCATTTCCTGGCTCTACAAAATCAGGCTTAAGCTCTGGCTTACCACCATTGTAGTAGCGATTATTTTCTTCATCGAATGGAAGTCTTTCAAAGTTCTTTCCATCCCAATCGCACATACCGTAGTACCAGCCGTTTTCTCCCTGAACACCGCTAAAATCATCTGCAAGAGTTGTCTTGTTTTCTCTAGCTTCCTCTTCTGGAACATCACTTGCATCATAAATGTTTACTGAAAGTCTACCAGCGTCCCAGGCGTTGTTATCCTTTGCATCAATTACAAAGGAAATCTTGTCTCCTCTTGAGACATTTACACCCTCAAGCATGAAGTTTACAGAGTTGTCATTGCCGTCGCCTCTGAGAGCTTCAACATCCTCTGTTACAACTACAGTATCGTTTACATAAACCAGTACCTTTACGCCGTCTGGCCAGCTTGGATTTCCATCATTCTGGCCGTACTTCACATAATTTCCGAGCACATCAATTTTGCCATCTGCATAGACAACCCACTGGTAAATAGCTGCTGCATCCTTTGCTGGATGTACATAATCCTTCTTCATTTCAAGACCTTCATTTTTTGAAGATAGGAATGCAGAGCAATCATCATTTGTCTTCATCAAACATCTGGCTGAATCAATGCTCTTTCCTTCAAGGAACCACCAGCCGTCCTGGCCCTGTGCAAGTGGAGTTGTAAGCGCACCAAGTGATGTGTTGTTTGAACGCTCCTCATCGCCAACTGACACTCTAAGCACATCAGAATCTGCTATGTCGATATCAAGACATCCGCCGTCCCATGCACTGTTTTTATTGCAGCCAATATCAAATGTAAGAATATCTCCAGCCTTAACAGCAAGCTTATTGAACTGAATATTTTTAACAGTTTTATTCTTTTCACCTCTTGGGCAGGTCACAACCTCTTTGAGAAGCTCGCTGTCATTTTTGTATACCGAAACAACAACACCATCTGGCCAATCCATGTTTGGATCTTCGTTACCAAATTTTGCATAGCTTCCGTTGATATCGATATTTCCATCAACAGCTACTACCCACTTGTACATTGCATGAGCGTTTAATCTAGGCTGTACATAATCTCTCTTTACTTCGAGCCATTTTGCCTTTCGCGAAACATAACCGCTTCCGTCATCTGTTTTCTTTGTAAGTATTTCTGCCTTTTTGATAGATGGACCTTCTAAGTAATACCAGCCATTGTTACCCTGCTCACCAAAATCAACCTTGAGGTTTGCATAGTTGCTGTCACTATTGTTCACCATTTTTGTGGTCTTGTAATCAGCATCCTCAACAACGAATGTGTAATTTCCACCATCGTAGGCTGTGTTTTCCTTACCATCCACCATAAGTGAAATGCAATCACCTGCCTTAACATAAACGCCATTGCAGTTTAATTCTTTCTTTACTTCCTTTGAAACCTCTGGAGCAAACTCTTCCTTTTTCAGAACCTGTCCATTCTTCATCAGGAAAACATTAACACCATCTGGCCAATCTGGATTTTTATCAAGATTCTTATGCTTGGTGTATGTGGTCATGATGTCCACACAGCCTTCTTCCTTGGCAACCCATTTTACAATTGCTGAACGCCCCTTGTTACCAGGCATGATATAATCACGCTTAATTTCTACGCCATCTTTTGTTGTATATTTTTCATTCTTCGCATAGGTTTCAAGATTAACAGCGTAGAGTGGGTCAAGATAATAGCCCGACTGATAGCACAATCCGTTTGCTCCCTGTGAGCCAAAATCTTCAACTGTTGAGCAGTTGTTGCTTCTGCTATCTGAATAAGAAACAACATCCTTTTCAGTCTTACCGGTAAGTGGTGTGATTCCCTTAATTGAAAATTCAAACTTACCAGCATCATAAGCATTGTTTTCCTTAGGATTTACAACCATTGTTATGAAATCATCTTTTGCAACATCAACCTCTGAAACATCGAGACGCTTTGTCACTTCGTTTATACGGTCTGGTGCAAATTCCTCTGAAACAAGAGGTGTATCATTATGGAAAATAGTTACCTTTGTTCCATCAGGCCAGCTAGGATTCTTATCCTCGTTCTTAAACTTTGTATAAGAAGCATCGATTTTAACCTTTCCTGTCTGAGCCACCTTCCACTTGATTACAGCAGAACGTCCCTTGCCTGTGTTTACAAAATCACGCTTTATTTCAAGATAGCTATCATCAAAATATCTGTCTTCATCCTTTTCGAAGTTTGTCATATTCAGGGTATCTGTTGGGTCGTCCTCATAACCCTCCTGGAAGAACCAACCATTGTTGCCCTGCTCACCAAAATCATACTTTATATCCGCAAAATTCTGTCTGGTTTCGGTCTCATCGATTTTTACATCCTTCTCGGTGGTAGCACCATTTCTATCTAAAATAGAAATATCAAAGGCGCCACCATCATAGGATGCGTTACCATCAGCTGACACCATAAAATATAACTTATCCGCAGTCGTTACATTTATGTCCTTATCACGGAACTTGATTTCATTGGTTCCCTTTGAAGGAGCAGCTACTTTCTTTGTATATAAATTCTCCCCATTCTTATAAACAGAGACGGTAACACCATCTGGATACTTAGGATTTCCATCGTTCTGCTCGAACTTTGAATATTTCATTCTAAGCTCGATATTTCCATCCACAGCTGGCTGCCAGCAAAGAATCGCATTATCATTTATAGATGGATGAATAAACCCCTCGCTCATTGTGAGATTTGGTGATGTGGCATTTAGGTATTCCTTGCCGTTAAATGTAGAAACAATGCTTGCATCTTTAACGCTCTTGCCGTGAAGATATGTCCATCCTCTGTGTCCCTCCGCGCCAAAATCTTCGAAGTTATTCGCATTGTTGTTTTTGCGCTCATGGTCCACTGTTGCCTGAAGTCCTTTATTGTCAACATCATTAATTGATACATAAAGCGAACCACCATCATAAGCATTATTAGCCTTGGCATCTACTACAAAATAAAGACTTTCTAGCTTTTTCACATCCAGCGCCTCAAGCTTTTGCTCAAGAACTTTTTCTGTTTCTGTACTGACATCCACATCATATCTTCCCAACATCTCGTCACCTTTATACGCATATACGGTAACGCCGTCAGGATATGATGGATTCTTATCGCCATTTACAGATTTTACATATGTAAGACTAACATTTACTTTTCCATCCTTTGCAGCACGCCACTCTAAAATAGGAGCAGCAGCTTCAGAAGTATGGATGAAATTATTTTTAACCTCAAGACCGCTTACACCGCGCTGTGAATATTTCTCTCCATCAAAATTTTCCAGGCGCTGTGAGCGACTAGGATTTTGCGCAGAACCATATCGATAAAACCAGCCATTCTTTCCCTGCTCGCCAAAATCGCTTACATTAAATGCGTTATTTGTACGATTTGGAACATCCACAAATTCTGGCTCCACATATCCTTCAACATCAAAAACCTCTGGCCATTTTGCAGATAAAAATGTAAGTCCTTTTTCCTCTAGCATTCCATCTTCGCTAAGATTCCCTGCCAAATGTATTCCCGCTGCTGCGCCGCCTCCCACAACAGCAACACCAGCCAAAGCTATAAGAGCCTTTTTTGTGATTAGCTTTTTAACCACATTATTAACCATTTCAATTCCCCCTTACTTATATACCTTCAAATCCTCCACAGAAACCTTTGATTTTACACTAAAGATGCCCCATTCCATTCCCTGTGAAAGATACATGCGCTCCGTAAATACGATATCGTTATTTACATACATTGAAACAACACCATCGGCGATAACCATTTTTACATCAAGCTCATCCATTTTTCCAAAATCATAATCAACATATGATTGTGGAACCTCGGCCATGATATTGTCTGTGTTGTAAAATTCGATACGCTTGTTTGCAGCATTGAAAACGATATTAAGCTTGCCTACATTTTCGCTATCTAAATTAAAGGCAAATCCAAACATTCCGTTTTCATCAAAGTTCTTAAATTTACCACTAACGATGTAGCTTCCAAGTAGCTTCTTGAAGCCTGCCACCTCGTATTCTTCTCCGGCAAAATTTAAAGTATTATCATCAGACTTTATTGACTCAGTCATCTTTTCAGGAGCTACTGCAAGACTATTTGTCATGCTGGCTTCCACTTCATTTACCATCACAGGGCTAAGGCTTCCGTCCTTTGCCTGGATTAATTCATGTGTAACCATGTTGCCGCCCCAGTCGTATTCAGCATCATCAGCATGTCCTACCTTTGTGCCGTTCCAACCTACTATAAAAAGTCTCTCTCCGTCTGTTTCCATTCTTCCAGCATAGAAACCATTTCCATCAAAGAAATCTCTTTGTGGCTTCTTAAAGCCAGCCTTTAAATCATCTGTAAATCTGTAGTGAACAATTCTGTTTGGCCACTGATCAGAGAATGAAAGATACCATTTATTCTTATACTTAAGAAGTGTTGGGCACTCCATATTTGAATCTGTATCCATATCGTTTTCAAAGAATACCCCGTCATCCTTCCAGGTCTTTAAATCCTTTGAAGTGTACTTTGCAATTACACCAGTATTGTTGCTTCTGGTAGTAACAAGCATCCAGTAACAATCCTCATTCTCCATATATAAAACGTATGGATCTCTGAAATCATTTTTTGCATAATTCTCGTTTGCGTAGAAAGTATCCTCTGGTACCTTCTCCCAATTTTCAAGGTCATCGCTAATGGCATGCATTACAGCTTCCTTTGGTTCATATGCATCATTGTGACCTGTATAGAAAGCGTGATACTTTCCGTTTTTATCTTTGATCACACTACCTGTACCAAGTGCAATATCCTGGTCCTTAATAGTCTCTCCGTAATTAATTACAACTCCCTTGTCATCATAATTAACAAAATCCTTTGTCTGCATCATTGCCCAAGGATGATATCCCTGCTTACCATTTCTTTGATCTGCCAGGTAAAAAATATTGTAGGTACCATCATCATAAAATGGCATTGTATCACCTACGAATCCCTCGACTGATGCAGGAAAAACTACATGGTTATCTATGCTCTCTCCCAAATACTGTTCCTCCGCTTCCTGTTTTGCTTCTGATGTCCCTGCAGAACAGCCAATACAGCTTAGGCTAAGGGTGCCAAGCAAAAGCATAACGATTATTCTCCTCATATACCCTCCTTTTGGTGCTACTGCACCTTCGAATGTTACATTTATACTATCATTATGGTGCATATGTATCAATTAGTTTGCGCAAATGTATCACATTTTTGTAGAAACCATTGATTTTTCAAGGTTTGATTTTGTATAAAATGCACACTAGTATTTTTCAGAATGGTGCATTTGACACATTTTTGATATTCCTGTACTATAAATGTAACTAAAAATACTTAGGAGAATATAATGAGTAACCGTGTTACCCTTCAGGAAATTGCAGATTCACTTGGACTATCAAGAAATACTGTTTCAAGAGCTTTAAATAACACAGGCAATGTATCTGCCAACACCAGAAATAAAATCTGCCAGGCCGCACTTGCTATGGGCTACAAGCAGTTTGTATCAGCCGATTCAATTGCACCACTTTCAGAATCGCCAAGCCTTACACCTGGTGCCAAATCTGAAATTGCTTTATTCACACAGGCATTTCCAGGTAATTCCCATTCTGGAACAAAAATGCTGGAAGCCTTTCATCACAAAATAGATTCACTTGGCTACAAGCTTTCCATCAATATAATTCGTGATTACGAAATAAATAACCTATGCTTTCCTGCAAACATCAATTTAGAAAACATTGCAGGCATCATCTGCATGGAATTATTTTCAACTGAATACAGTGAATTTCTGTGCAAACAGGATATCCCACTTCTTTTTGTGGATACACCTATCGCGCAAAAATGCAATATTAATGCTGATGTTTTGCTGATGGAAAATCTTTCAAGCGTATACCATATGCTTGATTCTATGATTGGAGCTGGAAATAAAAGGATTTCTTTTGTAGGAGACAGATATCATTGCCAATCCTTCTATGAAAGATGGCAGGCTTATGTTTCTGTACTTGCAGATAACCACCTTTCTGTTGATGCAAATAGCTGCATTCTAGCAGAGGATAGCTCTCCTTATTCAGATGCACAGTGGCTAAGCCAGCAGATTGCCGCGCTTCCTGCTATGCCTGATTTATTTTTCTGTGCCAACGACTTTTTGGCAATGTCCGTGCTGAAGGCCCTTAGATTATTGGGCAAGAAAATACCTGAAGAAGTTCGTATATGCGGATTCGACGATGCTCCAGAGTCAACCCTCACCGAGCCTAGCCTTACCACTGTAAAGATTCACAGCAGCTCCATGGGCTACACGGCTGCGGAATTACTACTTTCCCGCATCGCCAATCCTTATATACCTTTTAAAAAGACTTACATAGAAACTGATATTATATATCGTGCTTCGGCACCTGAGCTTAAATAGACTTTGCTATTTTCATTCCAGTAGGCGTAGCTGCAACACCTCCGTTTCCGGTCTCCCTAATATCAGGGCTCATGCTCTTACCAATGGAATTCATTGCATCGAATACCTCATCTGCAGGAATTCTGCTTTCGATTCCTGCCATGGTAAGCTCTGCTGATGTGACTGCATTCATGGCGCCACAAACATTTCTCTTAACACATGGAACCTCCACAAGTCCTGCAACAGGATCACAGGCCAATCCAAGAAGATTCTTAAGTGCTAATGCTGCTGCATTAGCGCTCTGCTTGCCATTACCACCCTTTAAATAAACAAGACCTGCTGCAGCCATTGATGAGGCCGAGCCAATCTCTGCCTGACAACCGCCTTCTGCTCCTGCAAGAGATGCTCGCTTTGCAATAACAGCTCCTACCCCTGCTGCCACAAAAAGGGCCTCAGTCATTTTGTCGTCAGATAATCCCAGCTTTTCCTGAGTTGCAATAAACACTGCAGGAACTACTCCGCAGGAGCCTGCTGTAGGAGCTGCAACAATTCGCTTCATGCAGGCATTGCCCTCTGCTACTCTAAGAGCTAGCTCCATGACACGTCCTGTAAACTCTCCAACAAGAGGCTGTCCCTCATCCAAATATTTTCTCAGCTGGCCAGCTTCGCCGCCAACCAAGCCGCTATTACTTCGTATATGCGAATCATAATTCAAAGCAGATTCCTTCATTGCCATGTACATTTTCTTCATGGTTGCGAAAGACTCTTCCTCAGATACTGCACGTTCTCTGCAATCATCCGCCTGAACTATCTTCCAAAAAGGAGTGCCAGACTCCTGCTCTTTTTTATAAATCTCTTCTATAGAATCAAACATAAACTACCTCTATCTTGGTGAATAATATGACACCTTCATAATGCCTTCCTGCTTCTCTAATTCCTGTCTTGTCTCAACTGGAACCTCATCATCACATTCGATAACCATAACTGCCTCACCACCACGATTTTTTCTATGAAGCTGCATGGTGGCAATATTGATTCCCTGCTTTCCAAGAAGGCTTGTAACCTCAGTAATATATCCTGGCTGGTCAACATTATGAACGATAAGAGTAGGGCTTTCACCAGAAAAGCTTACGTCCACTCCATCGAGCTGACATACCTCTATTCTTCCACCGCCAAGGGATGCTGCAACAACAGTAACTACTACTCCGCTAACGCCATGCATAACAACCTTCGCAGAATTAGGATGTACATCACCTAAATCAATGGTATTAATGGCAAACTCTAAGCCCTGCTCTTTAGCAATTGTAAAGCTCTCTGGAATTCTGATGTCATCTACATCAAGTCCCAAAAGACCTGCCACTAGCGCCTTGTCTGTGCCGTGACCCTTTCCTGTTTTTGCGAAGGAGCCATGCAAATATATATCTGCTTTTTTGATTTCCTCACCCATAAGCTTGTGGCACACATTTCCAATCTTGGCTGCGCCAGCAGTGTGTGAGCTGGATGGTCCTACCATAACTGGACCAATAATATCAAATAAATTCATCTAACTCTCCTAAATGAGATAGCCGTTTTTGCACATAAATAAAACGACTTCTTAATATATTTATTTATGATTAGAATTTTACTCAATCACATAACCTATATCAAGAAGCCGTTAATTATTTATATTGCTATTTTATTGCTCGCCAAGCTTACCGTGCTTTTCATAATTTGTAATGCGTGCTGCTTTATTTGCATCATCTACAAAAACTACCTTAGGCTTGTGGCCTTTGGCTTCTTCTGCAGGAATGCTGCAATAGCACATGATGATTACATGGTCGTTTACTGATACGCAACGAGCCGCTGCACCATTAAGGCAAATCACACCGCTTCCGCGCTCACCTGCGATTGTGTAAGTCTCAAAACGATTTCCGTTTTCTACATCAACAATCTGCACCATCTCATATTCAAGGATACCTGCTGCATCAAGCAAATCCTCGTCAATAGTAATACTTCCCACATAATCAAGCTCAGCCTGTGTTACTGTTGCTCTGTGTATTTTGCCTTTAAGCATTGTCAAATTCATAATCTTAATACCTTTCTTACTTTACAGCTTCTTCAACAATGAAGTTATCAATCAAACGTACCTTGTCTCCAAAATAAACAGCCACTGCTGTAAGGATAGGACCATCAATCTTATCCACCTTTTGAAGCTCGTTCCAGTCTACGATTTCCACATAATCAACTCTGGCAAGTGGCTCTGATTCGATAATATCTGTAACGGCCTTCTTTACTACGTTTGCATCCTTCTCACCTGAGCGAACCATCTCTTCACCTACTGTAAGAGCCTTGTGAAGAACAAGTGCCTTCTCTCTTTCTTCCTCAGAAAGATATGTATTACGTGAGCTCTTTGCAAGACCGCTTTCCTCACGGATGATAGGACAACCTACGATTTCGATGTTGAAGTTAAGATCACGAACCATACGCTTTACGATTGCAAGCTGCTGCGCATCCTTCTGACCAAAGTATGCCTTATCAGCCTCTGTAATATTGAAAAGCTTGCTGACAACAGTGCATACTCCGTTAAAGTGGATAGGACGGCTCTTTCCGCAGAGCTCTGTTGATAATGTATCCACACCAACATAAGAATGGAATCCCTCAAGATACATCTCAGATGGTTCTGGATGGAAAATCAAATCAGTACCAAGACCTTCGCATAATTCACAATCAGCGTCGAAATCCCTAGGATATGTAGCTAAATCTTCCTTTGGTCCAAACTGTATCGGATTTACGAAATCAGAAACTATTACCTTATCACACTCCTCACGTGCGCGTTTAATCAGGCTTGCATGGCCCTCATGTAAATACCCCATTGTTGGAACAAGACCAATTGTTAAGCCCTGCTTCTTCCACTCTCTAACATTATCCTTAACTTCCTTAATTGTTGCTGCCTTAATCATAATTATGCCTTTACCCTTTCATCCTCAAGTGTTACTGTAAATTCCTTTGTGGCTGCAGCCTTGCGAACCTCTTCCATAACCTCTGAATCAATCTTGAAATTGTGCTCAGTTGATGGGAACGCCTTAGACTTAACCTCTGAATCATACTCCTTGAAAGCACGCTTCATTTCCTCACCGATATTAGCAAAATGCTTTACAAACTTTGGCTTAAATCCTGAGAACATTCCAAGCATGTCCTGATATACAAGAACCTGACCATCACAGCCATTTCCTGCACCAATACCGATTGTAGGAATTGTAAGCTCCTGAGAAATAAGTGTTGCAAGCTCCTCTGGAACGCACTCAAGAGTAACCATGAATGCACCAGCCTCCTCTACTGCCTTTGCATCCTTAAGAATCTGGATTGCACGCTCTACATTCTTTCCCTGTACCTTGAAGCCACCAAAGGCATTAATTGACTGTGGAGTAAGACCGATATGAGCAACTACTGGAATATCCGCATTTACGATAGCACGAATCTGCTCACAAACTGAGGCACCACCCTCAAGCTTTACAGCCTGTGCATGACCTTCCTTGATGAGGCGTCCTGCGTTCTTTACTGCATCGTATACTGATGTCTGATAAGACATGAATGGCATATCTGCCACAAGAAATGTATCCTTAAGACCTCTTGAAACCGAAGCACAGTGATGAATAATATCATCAACTGTAACTGGAAGAGTGTCACTATATCCCATCATTGTCATTCCAAGGGAATCGCCGATAAGAATGGCATTAATACCTGATTCCTCCATAAGACATGCTGTTGAGTAATCATAGCAGGTAAGCATGCTTATTTTTTCTCCGTCTTTCTTCATCTGCTGAAGAGTTGTTACTGTGTTTTTCATTATTCTCCTAATCCTCCTGGGTTGTTAATAGAAGCTCCAAATCACTATAATCACTTTCGGGATGCTTATGCTTTGCCACCTCTAGGGTCTTAAGTGACAGGGTTTTATACACCTGCCTATCTATTCCCTCAAAGGTATCAAGATGCTTTTCCACTGTCCTCATATCATTTCGCTCTATAGGACCGGTTAATGCATCCTTGGTTCCCACCTTTAGGACCTTGTTTACGTTACCTGTCAAAAGTGGCGCTATAGCATCACTTAATAGTTCTTCTGAAAATCCGCATATACGAAGTTCATCTTCTGCAGCCTGAATCAGTGCAACAACAAGATTTGAGCACATAACAGCTGCACCATGGTAACGTGTTTTCACATCTGCATTTATAACTGAATATTTAAGACCACTTTTCTCTAATAGGGCCTTAATATCAGCGATGTGGGCTGCATCTCCTTCAATTGTAAATAATGCTTTTGGAAGCTCCTGGTATGATCTGTATCTATCTGATACAGCCAGTAATGGATGGACCGAGAAACCGTATGCGCCAGTCTCTTCAATATCCTTAAAGATGTTCGAAGATAAAGAACCGCTGCAATGACATATCATTTTTCCAGCGATAGACATGTGTTTTATGCTATCCCAAACTGTAGAAATAGAATCGTCTGGAACAGTGATAAACACCGTATCACATTCTTCAATTAATGTCTCTAAATTCTGAAAATGTTTTGATTTGGTAAAATCCGCTGCACTTTCCGCGGATGAAGACGTGCGGCTGTAATAGCCTGCAAGATTGTGCTGTGTTGTTTCAAAAAGCATGCCAAGAGAACAGCCTACTTTTCCAGCACCTACAAATCCAACCTTCATGGGCAACACCTCCTTATTTATCCGGGGGTGATACAGTCTCGTTCAAAATGATACGAGCATGCCATCGGGCGCACCTTTTTAAAATTTAGAAGCTAAAAGGTATAGTTTCTTTCGAATACCATCCGAAGGACACTTTATCATTTATGTTACGCCATGTAAAGAAACATTTTATATTTTTTGTTCAAAAAAGAGGCTCAAGCCTTTAAACTTGAGCCTCTTTGATAACAATTTTACTGAACCTCAACGCTAATGCTGCTTCCAACATTGCCTGAGCCGTTAAATCCAAATTCTACGCTTCCGCCATTTGGAATAGATGAGTTCCAATCTACTGGTGTAAGTACATAAGAATCGCCTGATTCCTTTACATTTACGTTCCAGCTAGAATCCATCTTTACTTCGCTCTTCTTAATCTTAAGTGTCCAACCATTTACAGTTTTACCTGTATTGTTAGATACCTTAATGTTTGCGGTGTATCCGCTTCCCCAGCTGTTAACAGTAGCCTTAGCTGTAAGACCACTTTCTGTAGATGGCTGTGGAGCTGGTGTAGGTGTTGTAGTTGGCTGTGCTGTAGGAGCTGGAGTTGGTGTAGGTGTTGGCTGAGCCTGTGAACCACCATTTACCTTCTCAAACTGCCACTGCTGATTTGGATTTCCATAATATGTCCACTGACATACGTTTGTGCCATCAGCTGTCTTGTGCTCGTAAACATCTACATACTTTGTACCAGCTGATGTCTTTGTAGCGATTGTGTATACACCACTCTTGTTTGTATTCTTTACTACAAACTGCTGTGGGTCATGTGCATACGCATTGTAAATCTGAAGATTTGCGCCATCCTCATCCTTACCATTTGCAACATCAAGCATGAAATCGCCAAGACCTGACTTAAGTGAAATGTAACCATTTCCTAAGTTCTGAACATACCACTTCTGTCCATCAACACCTGTACCCTTAGCGATGCATACGTTTGTAGCAGCCTTAGCTGAGTTTCCCTCAACTGTAAGGTACTTCTGTGAAAGTGTATTCTTGAGATAGTACCAACCATCTGCAATGTTTGCTGTAGTATTTGCATCTACATTCTGTGATGGTGTTGGTGTAGGTGTTGGTGTAGGCTGAGCTTCGCTTCCGCCATTATCTGTGTTTGCCTTCCATCTATCAAATGCAAATGAGCCACGAAATACAAGAACAATATCCTTTGCTCCGTTTACATTTCTTACGTTAGCTGTGAAATCCTTGAAGGAACCACTTGTATTTGAAACATTAATTGTTCCAAGTAATGTACCAGACTGTGAGCCCTCTCTTACCTCGATGCTTCCATTTCCGCCACTCTGAACAGTAGCTGTGATAGACTTAACACCCTTAGAGAACTGTACACCCTTAACCTTTGTGAAATCACCATTGTTAATATCTGTTACCCATGCAGAACCATCGCCATTACCGCGAACCTTGATTCCAGCCTGTGTAAACATTGTCTCAGCCTGTACCCACTCGTATGGGTTTACTGAAGGATTCATAGGAACACCAGACATTGTCTGCTTGATTGTCTGGATTCTTCCACCAGAAACGTTAACTCTGTCAATCTGAGTTGTTCTGTAACCAAGATTGCTCATTACGGCATTCTGTACTGTCATTGTATGATAAGCAATGTAGTAATTTCCCTTAAACTCAAAAATCTGATGGTGGTTGTTACCAGCCGAACCATTGAAGAATGAGCCTGGGTTTGCCATAATTTCACCCTGATATGTGAAAGGTCCCATAGGGTTACGGCTTGTCATAACCTGAATTGTTGCATTTCTAAATCCGTTTCTGCAGTTCCAGTTTGAGCAATATGAGTAGTAGTATGTGTTGCCAATTTTGTTAATTCCTGAATCCTCGAAAAGATAAGGAGCATCAATCATAGCAGCAGTACCTACTGTACTAATCATATCGTTTCCAAGCTTGATAACTCTTGCTGTCTTTGGATTTGCATCCTGTCCTCTTGGAACACCACCACCAAAGTATAGGTAGCCTGTTCCATCACTGTCTACTAAAACGGCTGGATCAAAAAGCCATTCTACATTACAGTTTGGAGTTGCTTTTGTAATGAAAGCATGTCCAAGTGGATCACGCCATGGACCTGTTGGGCTGTCTGCTGTAAGAACGCCAATAGAGCTTGCATTGTTTGCAAAATAAAGGAAAAACTTATCTCTTCCATTAATTCTCTTGCAGCAAATTGTAGGAGCCCAAGAATTGCTAGCCCATCTGGCAGCACCATTGCTACCACCTACATTAATCTGACCGTGATCAGTCCAGTTAACCATATCTGATGAAGAATAGCAGTTTAACTGATTAATTTTTCCATATGAATTTTGTGCATGAGTAGCCTCATATTCCTGGCTATCATTTGTTGTATATACATACACTCTGTTGTTGTAAACAAGAACTGCTGGATCTGCTCCATAGTTCTGAGTTACAAGAGGATTATTCTCATTATCTCCTTTAACGTAGCTGCCGTTGATTACAGTAGCTGCTTCAGCACTAACCGCTGTACTGAAAAGCATTGTTCCAGTAATCGCAAGGCAAAAGAACTTCTTAATAAATTTATTCATACAATATCCCTCACGATATCACAATTATTTAATAGTTAGTACAAGCAGGGAAGATACTAATTATCTAGTTACTATTATTTATTACTGAACATCAACGCTAACGTTGTTTGAAACACTACCTGTTCCGTTAAAGCCGAACTCTGCGCTCTGTCCATTTGCAAGTGTCTTGTTCCAATCCATTGGAGTGATTACATAGTAATCGCCAGACTCTTTAACATTTGCACTCCAGCTTGAGTCCATCTTAACCTCGCTCTTCTTGAGCTTTACTGTCCAGCCATTTACAGTCTTTCCTGTATTGTTTGAAACCTTTACTGAAGCTGTGTAACCACTTCCCCAGCTGTTGATTGTTACAGTAGCCTTAAGGCCTGACTCTGCTGGTGCCTGTGTTGGAGCTGGTGTAGGAGTTGGTGTTGGCTGTGGCTGTGGAGTTGGTGTTGGCTGAGCCTGTGATCCACCATTTACCTTCTCAAACTGCCACTGCTGATTTGGATTTCCGTAATATGTCCACTGGCATACGTTTGTGCCATCAGCTGTCTTGTGCTCGTAAACATCAACATACTTAGAACCATTAGATGTCTTTGTAGCGATTGTGTATACGCCGCTCTTGTTTGTATTCTTTACGATAAACTGCTGTGGATCATGAGCGTAAGCATTGTAAATCTGAAGGTTTGCACCATCCTCATCCTTGCCATTAGCTACATCAAGCATGAAATCGCCAAGACCAGACTTAAGTGAGATGTATCCATTTCCAAGATTCTGAACATACCACTTCTGGCCATCAACACCTGTACCCTTGCTGATGCATACATTTGTAGCAGCCTTAGCTGAGTTGCCTTCAACTGTAAGGTACTTCTGTGAAAGTGTGTTCTTAAGATAATACCAACCATCAGCAATGTTTGCTGTAGAGTTCTTATCTACATTCTGTGATGGAGTTGGTGTTGGCTGTGGATTTGGAGTTGGTGTTGGTGTTGGTCTAGTACCTGGGTTTGAACCTGGCTGACCAATTACATCTGTGTAAGCCTTGATTACGCTGTTGTAAGACTGCTTAGCCTGGCCTGGTCTAGAGAACAATAATGGAGCAGAATTGCTAATCCATGTTGTCTGATCAGAAAGTCCCCACCAAGTAATACTTGTAATCTTGCCACCGTTCTTCTTAGCTGTATTGATATTTTTGAAGAGCTGATAAGCATAATTTGCCATATCATTATCGCCCTTGTTAGTAATATCCATCTCAGTAATCTGAACTTCAAAACCTGCTCTTAAGAATGAGTTAAGTGCTGTTGTATAGTAATCAACTGAAGGGAAGCCTGTTCCAAGGTGAGACTGCATACCTACACCTGCACAAACCTTTCTGCCCTGGTTGATATAGTTCACAAGTGTGATTACATCATTAACTTCCATATATGTGTTGTAATCGTTGTAGAAAAGCTTTACAGAATCTGTAAGCTTGAAATACTCAAGTGTGTCGTAAGCATAGTTGAAAGCCTTCTTTACATAAGAAGCATTCTTTCTGTTATTTCCATAAACTGCTTCCCAACCTGAGTTATTTGCATGTAAAATCTCATTTGCTACGTCCCATGCATAAACAACACTACCATACTGGTTTGTGTATACATGGTTCATAACTGTCTTTACATACATTTCAAGACGTGCATCCATAACAGATGAATTAACAAAACCTGCTCCACCGCTATAGTTGCTACGGAAGAACCAAGAAGGTGTCTGTGAATGCCATACTAATGTATGAGCTCTCATCTTCAGACCATTCTGGTAACAGATTTTCATAACCTCATCAACTGTGCTGAAGTTAATCTGTGGTACGTACTGCTCTCTGTAATTATCTGGGATATAGTAGCCCTGATTCTTAGCCTGTGAAACTGAGATAAGTCTTGCAGAACCGCCAAGTAATGCATCTGGCTTCATCTCGTTTTCAAGAGTAATACTGTTGTAATGCTGCTTTAAGAAATTAAGCTGACCTGCATCTCTAAGCTGATACAGGTTAATACATGTTCCTGAATAACCATATGTGCTTCCATAGGTATTAAGGAGTGTTGCCTGTGCTGCATTTGCAGTAAGGCTTGGTGCTGTGGCAAGCATTGTAAAAGCGCATGCGACAGCAAGGAGTTTCGATGCGAAACTCTTTAACAATTTTTTCTTCATTTCATTATCCCCCATGAAATATTATTTATAACTCTCTCCCCTGCTTGTAATAATATCGTAACATATTTAATAATTCCACACATTATCAATTCTTGCGGTCTATTTATCAATTATTGCCTTATCTACATAAAAATAGACTCTGTGGTAAAATATCCACAGAGTCCATTGATTATATTTGTCAAATTGTCACTATTTCGCTGTTAGCTGAGTTCCATCGCTATCAATTGTAATGGTACTACCCTCATGAATATCTCCACCAAGGATGATTTTTGCAGCCATAGTTTCCACATTTTTTTGAATAAATCTACGAAGTGGACGGGCACCATATACTGGATCATAGCCCTGATCTATTACAAATTGTTTAGCTGCTGAGGTAAGCTCAATTTTAAGCTGTCTATCTTCAAGTCTCTTATTAAGTTCTTCAAGAATAAGATCTACAATACCGCCAATGTTATCCTTTGTAAGAGGCTTGAACATAATGATTTCATCAAGTCTATTAAGAAACTCTGGTCGGAATGAATTTCTAAGCTCATTCATTACCAGCTCATTTGTCGCGTCGGTGATCTCGCCAGTTGCTTCATCAATACCATCAAGTAGATACTGTGAACCAAGATTTGAGGTCATGATAATGATTGTGTTTTTGAAATCCACTGTACGTCCCTGGGAATCAGTGATTCGACCATCATCAAGCACCTGTAAAAGCACGTTGAACACATCTGGATGTGCCTTTTCAACCTCATCAAAAAGTACTACCGAATATGGTTTACGACGAACTGCCTCTGTCAGCTGACCACCCTCGTCATATCCTACATATCCTGGAGGCGCTCCTATAAGACGGCTCACGCTAAACTTTTCCATATATTCAGACATATCAAGTCTGACCATAGCATTTTCATCATCGAAAAGTGCCTGTGCAAGTGTCTTTGCAAGCTCTGTCTTACCTACACCAGTAGGTCCTAAGAATAGGAATGAACCGATAGGCTTGCTTGGGTCCTTGATACCAGCCTTTGAACGAATGATGGCTTCTGATACAAGCTTTACAGCATCGTCCTGTCCCATGACTCTCTTGTGCAATTCCTCATCAAGATGAAGTGTCTTGCTTCGCTCACTCTCGTTAAGCTTTGCCACAGGAATGCCTGTCCATCTGGAAATGATTCTTGCTATCTCATCCTCAGAAACATTCTCATGAACAAGATTTGCATCACGACTCTTAAGTCTTTCTTCTGCGTCGGCAAGCTGTGCTTCAAGTTCTGGAAGTCTGCCATACTGTAGCTTTGCCGCCTCTTCAAGGTCATATTTTTGCTGAGCAATCTTAATCTGGCCCTGGACGTCATCTAATTCCTCGCGGATTTTTGTAACATCCTCCACTAGCTTTTTCTCGTTATCCCATGCAGCCTTCTTTGTATTGTACTCGTCTCGAAGTTCTGACAGTTCCTTCTGAAGGTCAGCTAGTCTATCCTGAGAAAGCTTATCTGTCTCCTTCTTAAGAGCTGCCTCTTCAATTTCCAGCTGCATTACTCGTCGGTTCATTTCATCAAGCTCTGCCGGCATTGAATCAAGTTCTGTCTTAATAAGGGCACAAGCCTCATCCACAAGATCGATTGCTTTATCTGGTAAAAATCTGTCTGAAATATATCTGTTTGAAAGTGTAGCTGCACTTACTAATGCACCATCTGTAATCTTTACTCCGTGGAATACCTCGTAACGTTCTTTAAGTCCACGAAGGATTGAGATAGTATCCTCGACTGTAGGCTCATCAACCATAACTGGCTGAAAACGACGCTCTAATGCAGCATCCTTTTCAATGTATTCTCTGTATTCATCAAGTGTAGTAGCACCGATACAGTGAAGCTCGCCACGGGCAAGCATAGGCTTTAGCATGTTGCCTGCATCAAGTCCACCGCTGCCATTCTTTCCTGCTCCGATGATTGTGTGTAATTCATCAATAAACAGGATGATTTCGCCATCTGAATTTTTAATCTCATCAAGGACAGCCTTTAATCTCTCCTCAAACTCGCCCTGGTATTTTGCACCTGCAATCATTGAACCAATCTCAAGTGAGAATACCTTTTTATTCTTAAGTGCATCTGGCACATCACCACGGACAATACGCTGTGCCAAACCCTCTACAACTGCTGTTTTACCAACACCAGGCTCACCGATAAGAACTGGATTGTTCTTTGTCTTTCGGCTAAGGATTCGGATAACATTTCGTATTTCCTCATCACGACCAATTACTGGATCAAGCTTGTTATCTCTTGCTCTTTCTACCAGGTCGTAGCCATACTTCTCAAGTGTGTCGTAGGTAGCCTCTGGATTATCCGTATTTACGGTTTGATTTCCTCTTACTGTGGCTAGTACTGCAAGGAAGCTGTCTCTTGTAATGCCAAACTGCTTGAAAATGTTCTTTATTGGAGTGCTTGGCTTTTTAATCATGGCAAGCATAAGGTGCTCTACCGAAACATAGCTATCTCGCATAGCCTTTGCTTCATCCTCTGCATAGGTAAGCACATAATTAAGCTGCTGACCAACTCTTAGCTGTCCTCCTTGCACCTTCACTCTGGCACTAAGAGCTGCGTCTATCGCATTTACGAATTGAGTAGTGTCGATATTCATCTTGCTAATCAATGAAGGAATCAGACCATTCTCCTGACGCATCAGCGCCATTAAAAGATGCTCCTGCTCCAGCTCCTGATTGCCATACTCCATTGCTATCTTTTCACAGCCATTTATGGCTTCTATAGATTTCTGTGTAAATTTCTGGATATTCATAAATCTTCTCCTTTCTCCCTAGCCTTCCCTTCGCCAGGGTGGCAGATGATGTACCTTCTCTTTTCTTAATTATGTTCTAACACAAAAATTAGCACTCTACAAGAGAGAGTGCTAATAATTAATAAATATTTTATATTTTGTCTATAAAAAGCCTTTATTTATGCCTTTTTTAGAATTCTATCTTTCCACTCCAAAGAGCCTTTTCATCCAAAATATCTTTTGCTCCATCACCTTCTAACTGAAGCCCCTTTATTTCGTCCATGTAATCATAGTAGTCGCAAACATAAAGCGTTATTTCAGAGATATCATGTCCATCCACTGGAACCATATCCAAATTATTAACTGCCGACATATGTTTTCCATCCTTATCAAGGGCAACAACAATATAATCCGCATTTGGATCATCATATTCTAACTCTAATTCAAATGGGGTCTTGCTAACTGTTATCTCACTAAGCCCGGATACACCTTCAACGGCAATGGTTCTTGATGTAGTATTTTCTCTATCAACGTTTACTTCAAATGAAAACTTCCAAGGACCATCAATCCACCAATTTTCATATTCATTCCTAAAGCCAAGAGAATCTTGTTCTTCTGTTGACAACTTACTAAATTCTGGATTATTAATATCAGTAACAATATCATTTAGTTCAAAATCTACTGTAAAGGAATCAGGCAACTCATAATGTGAAACTGGTGTATTGGCGTCTGTATAATAATCACTACTATCAAGTACATCCTTTGAGTAGTAATTCAGCACATAATCTAAATCGACCTTTACGACTCCCTGGAATGTATTATCATCAATAAATTCTCCATTTAAATAATCTAAAGAATTATTATTATAACTACTATCCTCTGTCTCAAAGCTATATTTTAATTTTGAATCAAATAGATAAAACATATACATGTCCTTGTTATCCAAATCAGGATACATCTGATTAATTGGGAACGCCTCTTTTGACTCAATAATCATACTTATATACATTGCTTTCTCATCGCAATAGATATCCTGCAAAGTTACAGTATTGCCATCCACAGTCTGGCTTAATGCCACAGCATCATTTAATGAATCTGATGCAATTGGTTTTGCGTATTTTTCATAATCCCCACCAAAACCAAGTTTATGGCCAATACTCGAAAATACATTTCCAACAACAGGAACCTCTTCTGCAAAAGAAGGATTTGTAATACATACACCTGATAGAATCACTACGCCAAGGGCTGCAGCTGTTGCTACTATTGTCTTAACAATTCTAAAGCTTCTCTTTTTCATTGTCCTCTCCTCTTCCTCATAAATCTGAGTAAAGGCAAGGTCTACTTTTTCCTGAACTATTGTAGGAATTTCAGCATCAGATATTATTAACTTCTTTTTATCCATATCACTGTCTTCCTTTCTACTCAACTATCTCGTAATATCTGGCCAATCTTTCTCGGCCACGCTTTAATCTGGTTTTGACTGTATTCGCCGGGAGATCTAATACTTTTGAAATCTCATCGATGGAATAACCCTGCCAATAAAACATCACTATGATAACTCTGTATTTCTCCTCAAGCTTACTCAAAGCTTCTTTCAGCTCTAGGTTACAGTCGTCCTCATAGGTAGGTTCATCCCATTCATGAATCTCGGCCTGATTCTGCCCATTCCTAATGATGTCATAACAATTATTCATGAGAATCTTTGTAAGCCAAGTTTTAAAATATTTGTTAACCCTAAGTGTATCTATTTTCTCCCAACAATTTAGGATTGTCTCCTGAATGGCATCGGCCACATCCTCATCATTCATAAGAATTGCCAGTGCCACCTTGTACATGTCCTGCATATATCTATTTATTAGTTCAGTAAAAGCATCCTTATCACGCCTTTTTGCTCTTACTATAAGTTCATTTATGTCTCGCTTCTGCATTTATAGCAGCCTCCTGTTGTGCACACAGTATTAAGAATAATCAAAGCGTCCTTCAATTGTTCTTACATACATTAGACGTGTGGTGAGTGAAAAAGTTTCACTTTATAAAAAAATAATTCACAAAGTATAAAAAGTGTTCAGCTTGAATATCTTTATCGCGATAAAAAGGCCTAAGCCGAAAGCTTAGACCTTAGCAAACACCATATTTTATAAAAACTACCAACAGAGTGAATCATCAAAGTCCTCCAGGCTTGGGTCCACTGGCTCTTCCTTGAGGATGGTGCGCATGTAGCGATTTACCTCGGTGCGCATGTCACGTCGGGTGCCGTCATAAGGTACCATCAGATTGTGATTTACCCAAATCCAGTGAATGCCGCGCTTTCTGGCCTCTTCTTCAAAAAGGCCATGGTAGCCTGCCATAGATTTGCACCCAATGTGCACATACATGATGACCATATCTGCGTTCATCTGCTCACAGATTCTGAAAAGGTCCTCCACACCTGTTTCATAGCCACCATTAGAGCGGCTTCTCATAATCATATTTTCGTAGAGATAACCTAAATCTAGAAGTGCCTGATGTTTGTCTGTGGTGCTGACCATCTCTGTAGAAACGCAGCAAAGCATGTCATTGATTGGCACGATTCCCCAGCAGTTCATAAGCCAATTCGGAAATGCGGTATAGTACGCAGCCTGAACACCCCAAAGGATTGCACGATGGCGATACTCTTTGCAGGCCATTTCCTTATTCCTATAAGCCTCAGTTGCAAGTTTTGTAATCTTCTTACTTGTCTCTAAAAAGAGCGGACTACGTCCACCGGCTGCCATATATTCACCATATCTATAGAAACCAAGTGTGGCTCCCAGCAGCTGTGGATATGGTGTCTTATTGATTTCCAGCCACTCTAAAAATTCCTTTGTTTCATCATTGAAGCGAGCCATATTTTCAAAAAGATAATCCCAATCGAATTTCTCACCTGTCTGCTCCTCGATAAAGTGAATGGCATTTAAAATTTCCTCACCTGCATATTCCTGCACACTCTCCTGGCGATGACGGATTGGCGATGCCAATTGGAATGTAGGTATACCCATACTTCTTGCCATAAGTCCACCGCCCATAAGACTGCCATCGCAGGTAGTATTACACTGAACTGCACAGGCACCTATCTTAGGCAAATCGTCATCAATGGCTGCTCCAAGCTCCGCAGCGGGCATTGGGCAAACATCTGTAGGGACTCCATATTCGTGAGTCTTGTCCACATAATGCATTACGCCTTCCTGACACATAAAGGAGCTGGCATAGATGGCAGGAACCTCGTAGCTGACCCATTTAAGATTTCTGAAGCCCCCCATAATAGTGCTCATCATATTTTCATCGAAGATAACCATCTTCTTTGAAAGCTCTGTATCATTTCCAATTTCAGGATCAGCCTTGAACATATCCGTAAGAGAAAGAGTCATATCGATGACAATAAGGCCGATTCCTTCATGAGCAAGTCTAAGGGCTGTACCTCTAAGACCTTCTGTGTGTCTGTCCATAAAATCAGGTACTGCCAGATAATTGCTCATCCAACGATATCTAAAGAAGCCTTTGAAATTGTTTGGCTTCATCATAAATCTAGCCAGCACTGATAGGTAATAAAGCCAGCGAGTGTAATCGTACCAGGTATCTTTAAAACCACGCCATTCTCTGCAGCGGCGAGGGCGACGTCCTGAATAAAGCACTTTGCCAAGTGGCTCACTTCCATATTCTTTTCCCATTAGTTCGCGCTCCTTTCAGCCTTTTTCTCTGCAATCTTTTTCATTTCCACACGCTCTACAAAAGCCTGAATTCGTGTGCGAAGCTGACCGGAAGAACGCACTGAATATGGTCTGTCCACGGAAAGTACAGGCCAGACATACTCCTCCTGCATAACATGAAAAGCTGAAGCTCTTTCGTAACCCCAGTAATCACAGAATTTTATCTGCTCATAAATAAGACCATCTGCATGATATTCCTTTGCCAGCTGGTCAACGTATTCACGGCGTTCCATTATCTTATCCTGATTAAAGAAACGAGGACACTTGCCCCACTCCAAATAAGTACGACAAATCTGAGTAAGAACATCTTCCTCATCATTTAAAACAATTTCCTGTCGGCCTGGTAAGGAACCGAAGCAGAATCTGTCGGCTACCACAAGAGCTCCGCATTCCTCTGCCAGCTGGATAAACTCTGGGTCATCAATCTCAGAACCAACCATCACTACACGAATGCGATATTTTCCTGCTGGGTCTGGCTCGCGGGTTTTAAGCTCCTCTAAAGTCTCCTCTAGTTTTTCCTTTATCAAATACTTTGGGCAGCAATAGGTAGCCAAACATAATACTGCAAACTCATATCCTGTAATAACAGGATTATCGCATTTACGATATTCTCCAATGGCAGTAATCAATCTGCTTATCTCATTCTGCTCCTCTACCGCTTTACGAAGCGCCTCATCAGAAACATCTATTCCAAAATTTTCATGTAATGGCTCAAGTACTCTAATACGCATCTGCTTTACATAATGCTTAAGAGCAGATTCGTCCGACTTCATTGGCACATCTGAATATGTAACAAAGAATGAATCCTTTGGATTAGTCTTTAGTCTTTCTATATTTTCCACGCAACGATTCATCTGTGCGCAGGCGTCAGGTGCCAAAATGCAGTCAAGAAAATTAAAGCCTCCCTCGATTGCTCTCTCGAGGTAAGCTCGACATGCTTCACATAAAGTCGAGCTCATATAATAGGTTCCCATTTCAATGGAGCCTGTGCGAGGTGCACGTAGACGTGTGGAGAAACAACCTGGCAGATTTAAAAGTGGCTCTGGTATCTGAAAACAAACATGTCCGATTGCTTTCTTACCTTCAGACTGAGCCTGTCTGCATAAGTCGTTATAGGAATCCTCCAATAACTTTTCAAAATAATATAAATGCTTTAAGTCTTTCACAACCTTCTCCAATACTATTTTTATTGATAAATAGTATTGTAACAATAAACTAAATTTCACTCAATCAGTTTCTTGCTCACAAAGAAAAATGCCACATCCAATAATAGATGTGGCACCAAATTTATATTTATTATAAATCTTCCCCTATACCTCTACGCAACGATATGCTGATGGCAGATACATGTTAGATCTGAGAATCTGAATGTTTACACAATCCATATAATCATTCTGCAAATCATTTATATCAGCAGCAATGTCTATATATTCCTTTGCCTTCTCGGTATCACCTTTAAGCAACATAACGTTTGCCATATTTAATAATGTACGCCCACAGCTCTTTTCAAGTCTCAAGGTTTCATAGGCACCGAGAATCTCCTGATAAATGGTAAAGGCTTCATCATAATCTTTATCTACAACTGCTTTTGCAGCTTTCTGATCCAAATCATTAATTAACTTCGAAATACTCTGTATATCATCTTTATTCATGAATCCTTACCTCCTATCAATAAATCTCTACCATTAACTGTAATCTCGGGACCATCAATGCAGGCAATCATTATAATACACTTTTTCGGCATATCTGTGTAGTTATTCACAAATTTTTCACATTTCTGCATAACAAAACTCTTTCAATTTTAGTAGTTTTCAATAAATTATCACTAAATATAGTGATAATTCTGTAAGTGCAGTACAAAATATGCTATTATTCAGTTAGTAGTGGAGGATAATTTATATGGTTATTAATGATATTATGTTTAAAACTCAGCTAAACTATCACATACAAGCGGCTATGGACGAACAAGAAGATGATTCCTTAAATATAGAAGATGTAAAACATATTGATCTTCGCAGATGTCTGTTTGCAGATTTTAAAAAAGCAATGATATATGTCAGAGAGAACTATCCTGATTATAATTACAGCGATTTCACAATCGATGCTGTAAAACCTGCTCCTGCAGACTTCTCAGAAAGTAAGAAATATGATTTCACTGAGCTTATAGATTATGCTAAACACACTGCAATCACCATAGGCAATATGACTCTCTTTAGCAAACTTCAGAAAATTGCCAGTGCCGCAGAAAAATTTAATTTGAGTGTTGCTGAACATCATGAAAAAAAAGCAGGAAATGTTTTGTCCTTTCAGGACTATGACAACTATTTTGTAGCAGATACCCCTAACACTTTCCAGGAAATTGGAAGCTGTGTCGTAGGCGGTGGAAATGCTGAGGCAGTTAAAGTTGCTGCCACCCTGCATGCCAGCAGTACAGAAGAAAGACCTATCGTTTCTGTCAGAGCCTTTTCTCTGAACACAAACACCTATCTTCCTAATATAGATATCATTGATTTGAGTACTATCTATAAGTCAAATGCATCTATTATGGAAGTCTTCGCATACATGAGTTACCACGACTACCTCAAGGGAGAGTTTAATCATTCCTTTGATAAGCTTTTGTTTAGCGGTTCTCTTGCGATTGAGTCTTTGGAGGATATGTACTCTAAACACTATGATTTAGGGACTTTCGATTATCTGAATAAGTAGATGATAGGAAGGCTTGTTGGCAATCTTGTACAAAATCGTTATAGTAATTTGTGCGTTTTGAATATTTTATGGTAATTATAACTATTGTGCAATCATCTCTGACCCTGTAAAATACCTTTCGGACTTAAGGAATTGTTTTTTATAGGAGATATCAGAAATGTTAAACCTTATCGTATTAGTTATTTTTACTGCAGTTACATTATTTTTCTTAAATTACATTGTATCAAGCGTAGCATATGCAAAGAGATCAGCTGAGATTGAAGATTCTCACTGCCTTACAAGAGCAATTGGTGCAATCATCTTAAGTGTTGCTGTTATCGTAGCACTTTGGGCACAGGCTTTTTACTTATTCTTTATCACTTAATAAATATTTGATAGTATTGTTAGAAAAAATCGGGCATCCAGAAATCTGGATGCCCTTAATTTTATTCAAATCCAGGGAAATGATTAACTATCCCTCAATTGCTATATATTTTGTCTCCTCTTTTTCAGGTAAGGCTTCTTTCTTAGGAATGCTAAGTGTAAGTACACCGTCCTTAAAGGCTGCATGAATGTCTTCCTGTGTTACATTGTCACCTACATAGAAGCTTCTTGAGCATGAACCTGTGTAACGCTCGCGGCGGATGTATTTTCCATCATCATCCTGCTCATCATTGTTCTGATTTGTCTCAGCCTTAATTGTAAGATAACCATCCTTCAACTCAGCCTTGATATCTTCTTTTGCAAATCCTGGAAGATTCATATCTACAGTGTAGTCATTCTCATTTTCTTTAACATCTGTGGTCATCATTCTTGCGAAATCATTGTCGTAGTGGTGACCAAATCCTGTCATACGTGGTACTCCGAAGAAATCATCCATAAAATCATTTGATAAAATACTAGGCATTAACATAATTACTACCTCCTCTTATATATGAAATATAGTTTTAATCCCGGTTACGTTGCTGCCACAGGATTCTTATCTCCTGTTCAGCCAGGTTGGTTTGGGAAGCATTTCTTTTTTCCTTCCCTTGTTGTAACTATGTTATACACCCGTTATTAGCACTCGTCAATAGAGAGTGCTAATATTTTATAATTATTTAATATTTAGTTTATAAATTGTCTGATTTATCCTTTTCAATCAGCTTCATCACATCACCAAGCTGTCCTGTAATCTCGCTGTAGTTCTCACGAATATGAGGACGAAGACAGTCAACACAGGATTTTATACCTGACTCTGTAAATTTAAAATTTCCACCGCACTTATCCCCAAGGCAATAAAGAGGACAATAACAGAACAAGCAGTTAAAGTCCTCTGGTTTATCAGTTTTGTGACATGGAAAATATTCACATTCTGTATTTTGAATAAACTTATAATGTTCCATTGGGTGCTCCCTATATAATTTATACTCTGCACCCATGATAACAACACTATCCTAAAATATCAATGTACTCACCTGAAAGAGCCTTATTCATGCTACGAACTGCGCAAAATTTGCCACACATAGAACAGGTGTCATCAAACTCTGGTGAGCGGTCTGCTCTGATAGCTTTGGCTGTCTCTGGATCCAGCGAGCACTCCCACTGCATATCCCAATCAAAAACCTGACGAGCTTCTGCCATCTTATTATCAATGTCCATGGCATGTGGAATCTTTTTTGCAATATCTGCTGCATGAGCTGCAATCTTTGAAGCAATAATTCCCTGCTTAACATCATCAACATTTGGAAGTGCAAGATGCTCCGCTGGAGTGACATAGCAGAGGAAAGCTGCACCATTTTGAGCCGCAATTGCGCCACCTATAGCGGATGTGATGTGATCGTAGCCCGGTGCAATATCAGTAACAAGAGGTCCAAGTACATAGAAAGGTGCCCCCATACAAATCTTCTGTTGAATCTTCATATTTGCAGCGATTTCATCCATCGGCATATGTCCTGGTCCTTCTACCATTACCTGAACATCCTTCTCCCATGCTCGCTTTGTAAGCTCTCCAAGGCGAACAAGCTCCTCAATTTGACATACATCTGATGCATCTGCAAGACATCCTGGGCGACAGGCATCACCAAGAGAAATTGTGACATCATGCTCACGACAGATTTCAAGAATCTCATCATAATATTCGTAGAAAGGATTCTCCTCTCCAGTCATTGTCATCCATGCAAACACAAGTGAACCACCACGGCTGACAATATTCATTTTACGCTTATGCTTTTTGATCTGCTCAATTGTCTTTCTTGTAATTCCGCAGTGAAGTGTAACAAAATCCACGCCATCCTCAGCGTGAAGACGAACCACATCAATGAAATCCTTTGCTGTAAGTGTGGCAAGGTCTCTCTGATAGTGAATGACACTGTCGTAGATTGGAACTGTTCCAAGCATAGCTGAGCATTCTGCCACAAGCTTCTGTCTAAATGGCTGTGTGTTGCCATGGCTGGATAAATCCATGATTGCTTCTGCACCCATGTCTACTGCCGCCATAACCTTTTCCATTTCTATATTGTAATCCTTGCAATCGCGAGAAACACCAAGGTTTACATTAATCTTTGTGCGAAGCATGCTGCCTACGCCCTCTGGATTAATGCATTTGTGATGCTTATTTGCAGGGATGGCAACCTGTCCCTTTGCTACCAAATCACGAATCTCCTCAGGTGTGCGATATTCCTTCAAAGCCACCTGCTTCATCTCTGGTGTAATAATCCCCTGTCTTGCTGCATCCATCTGTGTTGTGTAATTGCTCATTATAATCTCCTTTATAAAAAAATCTAATTTTATCCTACATATACGTAGTCATTAAATACTGGCTGAAGCCCCTCTGCTGTAATGTCTATATACATGCTATCAAGGCTTCGTCCATCTGATATTTCAAACTGCTCGTCACCTGACTCCTCTTCCTGAGAACCAGTATATTTTTCCTCGTGGTCACCAATTCCTGTGGATACTCCTGCTGAGACCTTTGTTGCTGCGATTTTCACAATGCCATTTCTAAATTCTGCTGTCTCTCTGGATGATACTGTGATTCCGCAGAATGGCAGGAAAATTCTGTATGCGCAGATAATCTGGCAAAGCTGCTTTTCTCCTACATCAAGAGGATTGATTGTATCATTATTGATGATAGGACGAAGTCTCGGACATGAAAGGGACATCTCAGCATGTGGATATTTTCTCTGTAGGAAATACACATGAAGAGCTGATGCAAGAGCATCCTTTCTAAAATCTGAAAGACCTAAAAGTGCAGAAAAAGCCACACCTCTCATGCCCCCCATAAGGGCTCGCTCCTGTGAGTCAAATCTGTAAGGCCAGATTCTCTTATTTCCCATGAGATGCAATGTCTCGTATTTATCGCTGTCGTAGGTTTCCTGGAAAACTGTCACATAATCCACTCCGCATTCATGAAGATATTTGTAATCCTCCACATTTACAGGGTAGATTTCGATGCCCACCATCTTGAAATATTTGCGGGCAATTTTGCATGCCTCACCAATATATTTCACATCGGATTTTGTAGGACTCTCACCTGTTAGAATGAGAATTTCCTCCATACCGCTATCAGAAATGACCTTCATCTCATGCTCAATCTGCTCCATAGAAAGCTTTAATCTTTTTATTTTGTTGTAGCAATTGAAGCCGCAGTACACGCAATAATTCTCACAATAATTTGCAATGTAAAGTGGTGTGAAAAGATATACCGTATTTCCGAAGTGCTTGCTTGTCTCCTTCTGAGCCTTCAGTGCCATCTGCTCCAAATAAGGTTCTGCTGCAGGTGAAAGAAGAGCTTTAAAATCTTCTATAGTACATCTGTCGCTCTCTAGGGCACGTCTTACATCTTTGGCTGTATATTTGCTGTAATCATAGGATTCAAAATGCTCCATTACGCATTTACGAACATCCGATTCTATTACATCCATCCCTGGAAGATATTCCATGTGATTAATTCTGCTGGATGGGTCCGTCTCTATCTGATGCTTTCGCTCTAAGCCTGTCTTTGTGAGAAGGTCTGAGTCAATCAAAAAATTATTCTCCATGACTGCCTCCTAATGTAAAAATCCAGTAAGAGGATCTGAAGCTGCTGCACCTCTTGTTAGAACGCGTCCAAGACCTGCAAGATATGCCTTTCGTCCAGCCTCGATAGCATCCTTGAAGGCTGATGCCATCATTGTCAAATCTCCTGCTGTAGCAAGGGCTGTGTTTGCCATGATAGCAGCGGCTCCCATTTCCATTGCTTCACAAGCCTGAGATGGCTTTCCTATTCCGGCATCCACGATGATAGGAAGATCGATTTCATCTATCAAAATCTGGATAAACTCCTTTGTGGCAAGTCCCTTGTTTGAACCGATTGGAGAAGCAAGTGGCATGATTGTAGCTGCACCAACATTTTGTAATTCTCTTGCCACATTTAAATCTGGGTACATATATGGCATTACCACAAAGCCTTCCTTTGCAAGTATTTCTGTAGCCTTGATTGTTTCATAATTATCTGGAAGGAGATATTTGCTATCTCTCATAATTTCAATTTTTACAAAGTCACCACAGCCAAGCTCTCTTGCAAGGCGGGCGATTCTAACAGCCTCCTTTGCATCTCTAGCTCCGCTTGTGTTTGGAAGAAGTGTTACCCCATCTGGAATATAATCCAAAATATTTTCTTCCTCCTTAGTGTTTGTACGTCTTACTGCAAGAGTAATAATCTGCGCTCCTGCATCCTTCACTGCAGCTTCGATAAGCTTCATTGAATATTTTCCTGAGCCAAGAATAAATCTTGAATCAAATTCTTTTCCACCGATTACCAGTTTGTCGTTTTCCATTTTTAATCCTTTCACATTATGTATAAACTAAGGCTGAGTCTCTCCCGTCAATATCCTAAGAGCCATATGGGCCTCATGAGCCGCACATGCCATCACTCTTGATGATATAAGCCCAATGCCCGAATTCACATCACTTACCCCATCACCTGAGATGAAAAATCTGGATGTAATTTTCTTTGTCACTATCTCATTTGCACTTCCAAAGCCCGCCATACCAGAGCTGGATACCAGATATTTATCGGGATAATTCGTAAATACGATATCCGCCAGCATTGCTTTGCATTCTGGCTTATCAAATGCTTCACAGATTACATCAGCATCCTTAATGAGTGATGGAGTATTCTCCTCTGTGAGCTTTACCAGATGAGTCTCTATTTTGATAAAGGGATTTATCTCCAAAAGATTTTCCTTTAGTGCATCAGTTTTTGGCGTTCCCACCTGATTAAATTTGTATTGCTGACGATGAAGATTAGTCACATCCACAGTATCGAAATCTATCAAAATCAGTTTTCCTATACCCACTCTAGCAAGGCATATTGCTATGTTTGAACCAAGTCCTCCCAGACCGCAGATTGCCACGGTAGCATCATCAAATTTCTTTTGATTTTCTATACCATGCCTATTAGTCAGAGCCTGATAAAATTCTTCCTTTGTAACCATTTATCAGCCCCCTCCAACAAAGCTAACAACCTCCAGCACATCTCCCTCCTTCAGTATCACCTGATCAAGTGTTGCCTTAGGAATTATTTCCTCATTTAGCTCCACAGCTATAGTTCTAAAGTCATACTCCAATTCCAGCAGAAGACTCTCTACAGTCCTCCCTGCTACTTCGTATGCTTGTCCATTTACCTGAACCATCTCTTTCTCCTTTTTCACTTTTTATTCCAACCATATGATTTAAAGGGCCAGAACCCTGTCCTAAGTTCAAGCCTGCTGATATTGCAGCTGTAATATATTCCTTTGCACGCTCCACAGATTCCTTAAGTGTGTATCCCAGTGCAAGGTTTGATGCAATGGCACTTGATAATGTACAGCCTGTTCCATGGGTGTTGTCATTATCAATTTTCTCTCCTTCAAACCAGGTGATTACACCATTTTCATAAAGCAGGTCACAAGCATCCTCCACGCTATGTCCGCCTTTGATAAGTACGCTGCAGCCGTACTCATTTCCTAATTCTTTTGCAGCCTTTTCCATCCCTGCCTTATCAAAAATCTTGCGTTCTACCAGACATTCAGCCTCCGGAATATTCGGAGTGATTACAGTAGCTATGCTAAAAAGATTGTCCGCCATAACCTGCGATGTATTTTCTTCCATTAGTCTGCTTCCGCTTGTTGCCACCATTACAGGGTCTACGACGATATTTGAGACTCCGTACTCTTTTAGCTTTTTAGCTACCAGTCTCACCTGCTCTGGTGATGGAAGCATTCCGATTTTTACAGCATCGGCAGGGATATCTGTAAGGCAGGCATCGATCTGCTTTCCAAGGAATTCTGGGCTTGATTCCACAATGGCACTTACCCCTGTAGTGTTCTGGGCAGTCATGGCTGTAATTGCCGTCATACCGAACACGCCGTGGGCTGTCATTGTTTTGAGATCCGCCTGAATTCCTGCTCCACCGCTGCTATCACTACCTGCGATAGATAAAACGACTTTCATTTTTCTTCTCCTTATGCTCTTAATTCCACAAATTTTTTCTTCATTTCTGTGGCAGCCACCATAGGTGAATCTGCTTTCATTATTGCTGACACTGCACAGACGCCGGAAATGTCGATTCCCTTAAGCACATCCATATTTGAAGGATTTAGTCCACCGATGGCATTTACAGGAATTGGCACCGCCTGACAGATCTTATCCAGTGTCTCTGTGGATGTGATGATGGTCTTTACCTTCGTGGTAGTCGGATAAATAGCACCCACCCCCAAATAATCTGCGCCAGCCTCATAGGCTGCCTTTGCCACCTCCACAGTCTTTGCAGTGGCTCCAAGTATTTTATTAGGGCCAATGATTTTTCTTGCCAGGGCAAGAGGCATATCCTCAGCGCCAACATGGACACCCTCAGCATCCACCGCCAGCATTACATCCACCCTGTCATCAATAATCAGAGGCACATTATATTTTTTTGAGATTTCATGCACTGCCTCAGCCAGCTCTATGTATTCTCTTGTGGTTCTGTTTTTCTCTCTCAGCTGCATGAGGGTCACTCCCCCCTTCAGCGCCTCCTCCACACGAAACAGAAACTCCTCCCTATCGTATGGGGTACTATCTGTAATAAAGTACAATTCAGTATTAAATTCCATTATTCCCTCCACTCCGGCTGGTTACGCATTAAAAAAGGAGACCACCTGATTTCTCAAATGGTCTCCATGTAATTTACGTTACGCACGGCATCCCTACGTTGGCATTATCCAAATCAGGTTCTCGGTCGAAGGTCACACCTTCCTCTCAGCCTGTCTACAAGCTCCCGTCTATTTAGTTCCTCAATATAATGCCTTATCTCTGAAGAATTTGCAACATATATTTTTAAAATGGAGAATTATCTTTACCTTAATAAACAATATATTGACATCATCCTAAAATTTATTATAATTACTACCGCAATGCAGCAATTTATATTGACACCATATATGACACCATTTTATAATAAAGGAGATAAGTATGTCTAAATGGGAAAAACTACTAAAAAAGATTCTTTCTTTAGATCCAGACATAAGATTTGAAGAATTACAAAAAGTATTAGAAAGCTATGGATATGAAATGAAGGCTCCTAAATCTGGAAGTAGTCATTTTACTTTCAGAAAGAAAGGCTATCCTATCATCACTATTCCAAAGCATATTCCTATTAAGAAAGTTTATATTCAAATAGTTAAGGAACTAATAGAAAGTGAGGAATCCAAACATGAAAAAATTTGATGAGTACATGAAACTTCCTTACAAAATGGAAATAATCCCAGACACTGACGAAGGGGGATTTGTTGTTTCTTTTCCTGAGCTTCCCGGCTGCCTCTCTATGGGGGAAACTATGGATGAAGCTATAGCAAATGCCATGGATGCAAAAAAGGAATGGCTACATGCAAATCTTGAGGAAGGAAATGAAATCCCTTTACCAGACTCAATTAACAATTACTCTGGTCAGTTTAAACTCAGAATTCCAAAAAGTTTGCACAAATCCCTTGCAGACCACTCTAAAGCTGAGGGCATAAGCATGAACCAATATTGCCTATACCTGCTTACTAAAAATGATGCTTTATATTCTTAATATTAGGAAATTATTATGGATGATAAATTAGAAAATCTTGATACACTTGCAATTGAAATCTTAAAAGCTCCATCTGACAAAGAAAAGTCAGCCCAGGCTTTTAGATTACTTAGATATTCTACTGGCATGAATAGAAAAGAATTATGTGAATATCTTCATATCCCCTATAACACCATGAGAGATTGGGAGCAGGCCAAACGAGCTATGCCCCCCTATGTTTTTGAGCTAATTTTATACAAGCTTAAAAATGAAAATATATTTATCAAATAATTTTTACGCCACACTTGTCCATTATTGCCAATTATCTTGACAACTCAACATTTTAGGTGTATTATCTCAAAAGTTTTAACTAATATTTTTGAACTATTGTAATATTGATTGATTTTAAAATGGAGACTATGTTATGGAAATCAATGGAAAACAGTTAGCCCATGGGATAATACAAGGTGGAATGGGCGTAGGTGTTTCTCTTTCAAATCTTGCTGGAAATGTGGCAAAGCAGGGCTGCATGGGTGTCATCAGCTCAGTAAATATTGGTTTTAAAGAACCTGATTTTTTACAAAATCCATTCGAGGCTAATATCAGAGCTTTGAAGGAGCATATTAGAAAGGCTAAAGAAATTGCCGGTGGAAATGGCCTTATCGGCGTAAATATAATGGTGGCTGTGAGCCACTACGAAGAGACTGTAAAGGCTGCTATCTCAGCCGGGGCAGATGCCATCATTTCAGGTGCTGGTCTGCCACTTAATCTTGCAGAGCTTGTGAAGGGAAGTAACACCTTGTACGCTCCTATAGTTTCAAGCGCAAAAGCTGCCATGCTCCTTTGTAGAACCTTTGCAAAAAAGGCTCAGTCTATACCGGATTTCATCGTTATAGAAGGTCACAAGGCCGGCGGTCACTTAGGCTTTTCTGCTGACGATTTAAATAATAATACCTGCCAGGACAACATCGACATCCTTAAGGAAGTCCTTGAGGCTATCAAGCCTTTTGAAGAACAGTTCAAAAAGAAAATTAAAGTGTTCCTTGGTGGAGGAATTTTCACTGGAAAGGACATTGCAGAGGCCATTAAAAACGGCGCAGATGGTGTGCAAATTGGCACCAGATTTATAGCCACAGAGGAATGCGATGCTTCCACTGCTTTCAAGGAAATTTTAGTAGATGCAAAGGAAGAAGATATTAAGATTATCAAAAGTCCTGTAGGAATGCCTGCCAGAGCAGTATTTACCCCTATGCTTCAAAGCTTAGAGGAAGGCAAAAGCTTCTTTGCCAAAAGATGTAACGGCTGCCTAAAGGCTTGTCCAAAGGGAGATAAAATCCCTTATTGTATCAGCCGTGCACTTATCGCAGCTGTTGAAGGCAATAAAGAAGAAGGCCTTTTCTTTTGTGGAGAAAACGCCTTCCGCATTAACGAAATTACAACTGTCAAAGATTTAATTGACGAACTAATCGACGAATATAAACTCTGTATGAATGCAGTTTAAATCGATATTATTTCAATTCCAGTCTTTAAACGTTCAAGGCCATCCTCCAGGGTGGCCTTTGTGCAGGCTACATTCATGCGAAGGAAGTCCTTTCCCGGTCCGCCATAGGCAGTACCTGCTGAGAGATAAAGACCTGTTTCCTTTCTGATGTGGGCTGCAAGCTCCTTGCTTGAGATGCCAAGTTTGCTAACATCTATCCAAAGAAGATATGTAGCATCGCCTCTCACAACATGAAGTTCAGGGATATTTTCATCCACAAATGCCTCCACTCTTCTTCTGTTTTCAAATAGATATTCTCTTAATTCATCAAGCCATTGACCACCATGATTAAAAGCTGCAACAGCTGCATGGGCCGCAAATACATTTGGCTCAGCCACCTCATCGGTATTGATTCCGCGCCAAACCTTATGACGTAAAAATCTGTTAGGAACAAAAATAGCTGCTGTCTGAATACCTGGAATACTAAATGTCTTGGTAGGAGCAATACAAGTGATGCTCACATCCTTACAGGTGTCAGAGACACTGGCAAAAGGAACATATTCCTTGCCTGGCTCTACTAGGTCACAGTGAATTTCATCTGAAATAACTGTAACGCCATATTTTGCAGCAAGCTCTCCAACCTTTGCCAAATCCTCCCTGCTCCAGATTTTACCAACTGGATTGTGAGGATTACAAAGAATCATAAGACTGGCCTGAGGATCTGACATTTTTTCTTCCAAATCCTCAAAATCCATTTTAAAGATTCCGTCCTCATAATGCAAAGGGTTCTCTAAAGGTCTGCATCCATTATTGATAATGCTGTTAAAGAAAATATTATATACAGGAGTCTGAATAATTACCTTTTCATTTGATGTAGTAAGCTTTCGAACGATGGATGAAATAGCAGGAATAACACCTGTACAAAACATCAACCACTGGCGGTCAATCTCAAAGTCGTGACGATTCTTCCACCAGTTAATATATGCCTCATACCAATCGTCATTGACATCAGTATATCCGAAGACACCCTCTGCCACACGTTTCTGAAGTGCCTCAATGATTTCTGGAGCAGTCTGAAAATCCATGTCTGCCACCCACATAGGAAGCTCATTTTCAGCCACATCCCACTTCATTGAATCAGTACCACGTCTGTTAACTACTGCATCAAAATTATATTTTCCCATTAATTCCAGTCTCCTATTTTCTGTCTCTACGCCACTCGACGATTTCTTCTGTCTTTCCAATCTGTTTGCAGTTGATGACAGTCTTTGATGGATCAACTAAATCTGGCTCCACAATAAGATGCTCAATTTCAGGCGCTGTTATTGTGCCGCTAATTGGATTGAATACACTATCAATCTTTGTAGTAATATTCGCATTTACGTTATCAACATATTCGAAGGCAAGTGTTGTATTTATCAACTTGCAGTTTTCCATTTCAAGATTATCAATGTAGCAAAAGCCCTGCAAGCTCTCGATTGTACAATTTACAAATTTAAGATTTTTTGAATTCCATCCAAGGTACTCACCACAAATATATGAATCGTAAACTGTTACATTCTCTGTGTTCCAGAAGCTATCCTTTGAAAGCAACACCGAATTTCTTATAGTAATATTTTTTGCTCCATCGAAAGAGTAATTGCCATCAAGCTTGAATCCATCAATCTCGATATTTTCTGAGTTCATAGCAAAGTAGCTTCCCTTTGCATAAACATTAGAAAGCTTGATATTCTTACAATTCCAGAATGTCTCTTCAGCATTTGTAAGCTGAACATTTTCAAGTGTAACTCCATCGCAGCGACGGAAATTCTTTGGTGCTGTGATAAATGAATCCTTCACGTAGATATCGTTTGTGTACCATACACCCGAACGGCCCATCTCAAGCCAATTACATCGCTCTACCTTGACATTATTTGAATACCAGATAGGATACTTATATTTGAACTGAGAATCATAGACTTCGATATTCTTACTTTCCTTTAAAGGAGATTCTCCCTCATCAAATATCGAATCGTAGATACAAGCCCCATCCTCTGCATAAAGAGCACGTTCTCCCTTAAAAAACTGCTGTCTATATTCTTTCATTTTTATTTCCTCCAAGATAAATATAACTCTTCTTGAGTATATCATCAAAATTTGGTTTTGTAAAATTAAATTGCCTTAAATATTTATTAACAAATTATTAAATACTAATCAAATTATTTACAACGAAAAAAAGAGATGCCCTTTCAGGCATCTCCCGAATAGCATTATTTATTTGATCTAATACCAACAACCTTTAATGTATTTCTAGCAACAAACTCAGTTTGAATCCCCTTGAGCTGTAAATCCTCAGCTCTTCTGTACAAATCTTCTGCGCCAGTACATTTAATGATTTCACCTACTGCCATTCTCTTCTTCCTCCCCGGGTTATATTTTATATTTTGCTCGCCCATTCTATGTAAGTTGTCCCGCGAACATCCTTATAATAGGCGCTAAATGGGGATTTGTCTATACAAATACTGTGAACAATTTGTGAATTCTGTGAAAACGTTTTCGGAAACCGGTTGCGCCTGACAGTATGTCAAACGCTTGATATACCGGCGTTCAATGGAAACTAATTTCAGACAATTGTTTTTCTATAAATTGAAAAAGTACCTGTGTCATTTTGACACAAGTACTTTTTATATATGGAATAATTATATTAGTTGTCTATTTTATCGCTTAACTCTGGCACCTGCTCCGCCCATAATTGCCTCTACTTCAGCACATGTAGCCATAGTAGTATCACCAGGTGTAGTCATGGCAAGTGCACCGTGTGCTGTTCCATATTCAACTGCTTTTGCTGCATCTCCTGTAGTCATAAGACCATAAACAAGACCTGAAGCAAATGAATCTCCACCACCAACACGGTCAAGAATCTCAAGCCCCTTATAATCCTTTGCCTTGAAGATTTGTCCATCTGCCCAGCAAAGTGCAGACCAGTCATTTACTGTTGCTGTTTTAACAGTACGAAGTGTTGTGGCTACTACCTTGAAGTTTGGATAAACTTTTGCAGCCTCATCTATCATCTTCTTATATCCATCCACATTAAGCTCTTTGAGATTTGCATCATTGCCCTCAATCTCAAAACCAAGGCATGCTGTAAAATCTTCCTCGTTGCCAATCATTACATCAACGTACTTTGCAATTTCTTTATTTACTTCCTGTGCCTTCTTCTGACCACCGATAGCTGACCACATAGATGCACGGTAATTTAAATCGTAAGAAACAATTGTGCCATACTTCTTTGCTGTCTTGATTGCCTTTACAACAGTCTCTGCAGACTGCTCAGAAAGAGCTGCATAAATTCCACCTGTGTGGAACCATCTGACTCCAAGCTCACCAAAGATATAATCAAAATCGAAGTCCTTATCTGTGGCCTGAAAGATAGCTGTGTTTGCTCTATCAGAAACACTAAGTGCTCCACGGATACCAAATCCTCTTTCTACAAAGTTAAGTCCATTTCTGCACTCACGACCAATACCATCTGTCTTCTTCCAGTTGATAAGTGAAGTATCCACACCACCCTGGAGAATGAAATCCTCCACAAGATGACCAACCTCATTATCTGCAAAAGCAGTAATAACTGCTGTGTTCATACCAAAGCATCTGCGAAGTCCGCGAATAACATTGTATTCTCCGCCGCCTTCCCAAACCTTAAACTCTCTTGCAGTTCTAATTCTTCCCTCACCTGGATCGAAGCGTAACATTACTTCTCCAAGAGAAACTGCATCATACTTACAATCCTTTTTGTCTTTAATCTTCAAGTCCATTTATAACACCTCATCTAAAACTTAAAATATTCTACTGCATTACGGCCACAGACACCCTTTACCATATTACGTAAATACGTATCATCCTTTGGGTACTCTCCGTTCTCTACCCACGCTCCAATTTTGTTACAAAGGATACGGCGGTAGAGCTCGTGGCGTGGGAAGGAAAGAAAACTACGCGAATCTGTAAGCATTCCAACTGATGTAGAAATAAGTCCTGCATCACTGGTTGCCTCAATCTGCTTTTCCATTCCATTCTTGTGGTCGCAGAACCACCATGCTGCACCAAGCTGTACCTTACCTTTAATTCCCTTTTCATTACTGCAGAAGGTACCAGCCATTGCGGCAAGCATTTCTGTATCCTTAGGATTAAGGCAGTAAAGAATTGTCTTTGGCAATTCGTCATTTAAATCCATAGCTGACAAAAGTGCTGCAAGCTGTGGAGCATAATTAAAGTCGTTAAGAGCATCAAAGCCAGTATCTGGTCCCAGCTTCTTAAAGAAACGCTCAGAATTATTTCTGATTGCACCAATGTGAAGCTGCATAACAATGTCGTGCTTAGCATAAAGCTTGGCAAGCTCTGTATACATATAGCCGTGATACTTACCAGCAGCTTCCTCAGAAACCTTCTTTCCATTGATTCTATCCATGAAGATTTCATTTACCTCTTCATAGGTAGTAGGAACAAAGAAGGTATTTTCCAAACTGTGGTCAGAAACTCGGCATCCATTCTCAATAAAGAATTCAAGGCGCTCTCCAAGAATTTCAAGCAAAGTCTTCACATCATAGATTCTTCTGCCAGTAACCATAGAAAGTTTGAAAATATAATCAGCGAAGCCTTCCTTTTCGATGCCTACTGCTTTCTCTGGTCTGAAGGATGGAAGAACCTTAATTTCAAATCCATCCTCTCTAAGCTTTCTGTGCCACTCTAAATCATCTGCGGGGTCATCTGTGGTGCAAAGGACAGATACATTTTGCATTCTTAGGAGGTTACGTACTGAGAATTCCGGAGTGTGCAACTTCGCATTGCACTGCTCCCAAATATCCTTAGCTGTTTCTGGGCTCAGTGGTGTGGTTATATTAAAGTATCGTTGAAGTTCTAAATGAGTCCAGTGGTATAGAGGGTTACCAATCAAATTCTGCACAGTATCTGCCCATGCCACAAACTTATCAAAAGGAGCCCCATCTCCAGTAATAAGCTCTTCTGAAACACCGTTGGCTCTCATGGCACGCCACTTGTAGTGGTCGCCACCAAGCCAAACTTCCGTCATATTATCAAAGCATTTGTCCTCATAGATTTCCTGAGGATTCAAATGGTTGTGAAAATCAATTATCGGCTCATCCTTAACAGCCGCGAAAAGTTCCTTGGCTGTAGGATTCTGAAGAAGGAAATCTTCGTCCATAAATTTCATCATACTGCTTCCAATTCCTTTCTTACATTGCCAACACCCTTCATATTTGAGTAGATTTCAAGAACACGCTTTGCCATAGTGTCCTCATACAAATCGACACCAAATACGTCTTTACGTTTTAATACATCCTTAGCTGGAAGATCTTTAAGCTCATTAAGAAGTGGATCTGGGCTCTGCTCGAAAACATTTCCCTGATCATCAACGCCTTCCAAATATCTTAAGTAACCAGCCAATACAACTGGCACTACCTTAAGCGACTCTGTTGTAAGGGATGAATTTCCTCTGTAAGCCTTGATAGTCTCACCAAAACGGATTGGAAGCTTCTGTGATGTGTCGCAGGCAATTCGCTGTGGTGTATCTGGCATAAATGGGTTTGGAAGACGCTTTGTAAGAACAGCATCAAGGAATTTATCTGGTGATAATACCTTAGGGTCTACCACTACCTTCATTCCCTCTTCCTTACCAAGCTTTGTAACAAGCTTCTTTAAATCTTCATCATCCATCTCATCATGGATTGTCTTATATCCAAGAAGACATCCAAAAACAGCAAGTGCTGTATGAAGCGGATTAAGGCATGTGCACACCTTCATCTTCTCTGTCTTATCTACTGTCTCTCTATCTGTGAAAATGATTCCACCCTTTTCAAGAACTGGGCGACCATTAGGGAATAAATCCTCGATAACCAAGTACTCTGTCTCCTCCGCATTTACGAAGTTGGCAACATAGGTATTCTTTGTTGTAACGATTGGCTCAGCATCCTCAACACCGTCATCAATAAGCATCTGCTTAACTGTGTCGTCTGGACGTGGAGTGATTTTATCAATCATCGAAAGTGGGAATGCTACCTTTGATGAATCCTCAAGATATGCGATGAAATCTGTTTCGCACTTTCCATCCTTGAACCATTCCTTTGCTATGTCAAGAACAGCTTCCTTAAGCTTGTCTCCGTTGTGTGAGCAGTTATCCATACTTACAACTGAAAGTGGTAATGCGCCTGCGTTGAATCTCTCAAGAAGAAGACCTACCACCTTATTCATATAGGCTCTTGTCTTGTAGCCCTTCTCTGTGATTGTAAATGAAATCATCTGAAGAGATGGTGCACGGAAAATCTCACGAAGTCTTGAGATTTCCTTTTCGTTTTCCTCATCTAAAATGCAAGATTCAACAATTGAACCAACAACTCTTTTCTCAACAGTTCCATCAGCCTTAAGTGTTGCAAGAATGCTAAGGTCATCACATGGTCTGTTGTACTTTTCGATAATCTCATAATCATAGCCTTCTGCAACGATGAGTCCTTTATCCATCACACCCTGATTTAAAAGTTCCTCAACTACATTTGCCTGAAAGGCTCTGAAAATGTTACCTGCACCGAAGTGAAGCCATACTGGATTCTCCTTCGTATTTACGATAATTTTTTCTCTGTCGTATTCTGGGAGCTTGTAGCCTTTTTCCTCCCATGCTTTTCTATCCTTCAATCCTTCATTTGTTAATTTCATGTCTCTATCCCCTTTTGCTGCTCTTATCGATTGCTTCCCAAAGTCCGTTAATATATGTTGCACCAAGGGCTCTGTCATAAAGGCCGTAACCTGGCATTGCCTTCTCCCCCCAAATCATACGACCGTGATCTGGTCTGATAGGTCCTGTAAAGCCGATATCATATAAAGCCTTCACTATCTCGTACATGTCGAAGCTTCCATCTGAAGAAAGATGTGCAGCCTCTTCGAAATCTGTAGGTGAATTGAACTTAAGATTACGAACATGTGCAAAGTGTAGTCTTCCCTTAAGGCTTCTAATCATATCTGGCAAATCGTTCTCTAAGTTTGTACCATATGAACCTGAGCAAAAGGTGACGCCATTGTGAGGGTTATCAACCATTTTCATCATTCTCTGAATGTTTTCTTTATTGATGATGATTCTAGGAAGTCCAAACACTGGCCATGCTGGATCATCTGGATGAATCGCCATGTTGATGTCGTACTTGTCACAAACTGTCATGATTCTCTCTAAGAAATACTTAAGGTTTTCAAATAAATCCTCATCAGTAATATCTTTGTATTCATCAAATAATTCTTTAACATGAGCAAGTCTGTCTGGCTCCCAGCCTGGCATTACAGCTCCGTTTGTATCACCTGCGATAGAGTTGAACATCTCCTCTGGAACAAGTGCATCAACAGCCTCCTGTGTATAGGCAAGTACGGTAGAACCGTCTGGTCTCTTTCTAGCAAGCTCTGTACGAGTCCAGTCAAATACTGGCATAAAGTTGTAGCAAACCAGGTGAATATCTTCCTCACCAAGATTCTTTAAAGTCTCGATATAGTTATCAATAAGCTGCTCACGACTTGGCTTTCCAAGCTTGATATCCTCGTGAACATTTACACTTTCGATACCTGATACCTTAAGGCCTGCTGCCTCAACCTCGTCCTTCATAGCCTTGATTCTCTCGCGGCTCCAAACCTCTCCTGGCTTTGTATCGTAAAGGGTAGTGATTACTCCCTTAACCCCAGGAATCTGTCTGATTTGCTCCAATGACACGGTGTCAAAATCTTTTCCGTACCATCTAAGTGTCATTTCCATTATGCTCTAACCTCCTTAACGATTTCCGCTGCCTCGTGTGTCAATTCCTTAATCTTCTCGAAATCGCCATCAGAGATAAGGTTGCCCTTAACCATCCAAGTACCACCACAGGCTACGATTTTGTTATATGCTAAATATTCTTTTACATTATCTTTATTGATTCCGCCTGTTGGCATGAATTTTAATTTTGTATATGGAGCAGCTACAGCCTTAATCATTGGAAGGCCACCTGCTGGCTCAGCTGGGAAGAACTTTACAAAGTCCAAGCCAAGTTCCATTGCCTGCTCCATCTCTCCAGGAGTCTGTACACCTGGAGTAACTGGATAACCCTTCTCAAGGCAATGCTTAACCACATGTGGATTAAAGCCTGGAGCAACGATGAACTTAGCTCCTGCTGCAATAGCCTTATCTGCCTGCTCACAAGTAAGAACTGTGCCTGCCCCAACAAGCATATCTGGGAAATCATGTGTAAGAATCTTAATAACTTCCTCTGCTGCATCTGTTCTAAAAGTAACCTCTGCTGCTGGAAGACCACCGTCCATCAATGCCTGACCAAGTGCGTGGGCATCTTTCGCATCTTCCAAAACCACAACTGGAATAATTCCTATCTCTTCAAACTTATTTTTTAATTCCTCGTACATTATTATCTCCTTATATTCCGCAAATACTTTAATATACTTAGATAATAAAATAGTAATTTAACGATTAGTATTGTGTGACTTGTTGTGCACATTGCAAAAGTTGTTGTTTTATGTTATACGTAAAATATAATTTATCGGGGGATAATGATGAAAAAGAATTTAAAAACAGAATTTACCACAAGACAATATATGTTATCTCAGGACTTTGAAATCTATTATTACAGCGACAGAGTCCTTCCAAACGTTACTGCTCATACACATGATTACTTCGAATTTTTCTTCTTTATTGAGGGAAATATCATTATGTACATGGACGGAAAACAGTTTGTTCCAACACCTGGAACTATGGTAGTTATCCCACCTAATCTGCCACATTTTGCAAGGTTGATAGATGGTGATGTACCATATCGTAGATTCGTATTCTGGGTTACAGAAGATTTCCTTAAGACACTTGGAGATTTCTCAGAGGACTATCTTTATCTCACAGACAAGGCCAAGACCAGCGGAAACTTTTCTATTTACAAATTTAACGAAATTGAATTCAACACCATTCAGGGAAAGGTGTTTTCTTTGATTGACGAAATCCACGCCAACAGATTTGGACGAGATGCCAAGATTATGCTTGCCGTCAGCGATTTCATTATCAGCATCAACAGAATGATTTTTGAAAATCAACATCCTAATGTGACCACCTCAGAAACTGATTCTCTCTACCAGAGTCTCATTCAGTATATCGAAACACATATCGATGAGGATTTGTCACTAGACACCTTAGCGGAAAGGCTACACGTAAGTAAATACCATATTTCCCATGTGTTCACCGACACCAATGGTCTTCCACTCCACAAATACATAACAAAAAAGCGCCTCGACATGTGCCGAGACGCAATTCTTAGCGGACAGGATATTTCTATCGTTTCTGCCGCCTATGGCTTTTCTGATTACTCTGTATTCTACAGGGCCTTTACCAAGGAGTACGGAAAAAGCCCTAAGAAATACCGTGATGAAAAAACCCGTATTAATAGCTAGCCTATTATCTGCTCTGCTGTGCTAACCAATCCCAAAGATTTACACCATCCTCTTCGCATTCATTGTTGAAGAAGTAAATCCATGACCAGTGACCCATGTACTGATATGCTTTGCCATCTTCGCCCTTGAAGCGACCAGAATTATCATGAACATCATCAAATACTGATGTGTGAACATTTGCTCCAATAGCCTGTAATCTCTTGATTGTTGGAATCTCAAACTGATCAGGAACTACAGTGTCATCATTTGCTGCATAGATAAACCATACAGGTAAATCCTTGATTCCCTTAAGCTGTGAATCTGTGATACCAGAATCCTTGTAAGCTTCGCAAATAGGGAATGCTGCTGCAAAATAATCTGGATAGTTGAGAATCATATCCATTGTCATGAAACCACCATTTGAGCATCCGCCGATGTAAATTCTATTAGGGTCAACACCTTCGTTTTCTGCAACGTACTGATCGATAAGTCCCTTTACGTCCTTAAGATAGATTGAATCTTTTCCTGGGTTGCTTCCCCATTCTCCATCTTCCTTGTACTGAAGCCAGAATGTCTCTGTCTGAGGTGTGAGGACATATGCGCCTCCCATTACCTTCTGGAATTCCTCTCCATATAAAGCCGATACCTCATTACCTAAAACAGCTACTTCGTTTTTGTTTCCACCTTCACCTGCTCCATGTAACCAAATTACAAGTGGATGCTTCTTGCCATCCTCTGCTGGCTTGAAGGAACCATATGTGATTGTGTGACCAGTCTCACCTGTGTATGTTCCGCTCAAATCTGCACCCTCAAGCTGTGGATAAATAGCAGCATCAAGTGAAAGATCAATCTTGTCATCTACAGTAATCTTTGTAATTTCAGAACCATCTGTTGTAGAGATAGTTTTTCCATCATTTAAAGAAACAGCAAGTGTGTATGGATCACATACTGTATTCTGTGATGTGAAAATATCATAGCAAAATGGGCTTCCATCATTAGGGCTGTAGTACATTTCAAGTGCTACATACTCTGAATCATCTGACTTATTTCCCTGTGCGTCGCATGTGTAAGCATCTGTAACCTGTCTGTCTGCTGTTACCTCGATGTGCTTGCTTGGGTCCTCCTCTGAGTCCTCTGCTAATGCAGCAAAATTGAACTGCTCCTTAGTCTCCGCAACACTAAAAGCGTCTGCTGCAACTGAATCAGACTCTACTTCTTTGTCTAAGTGAAGAATAGTCTTTGTAACTGCAGGGCCCCAATCATCACCCATTACAACTGCTGTCTGTGTACCAGAAAGCTCTGTTACAGGTGCAACTGGCTCCTCCTTTGGCTGCTCATCAGCCTTTGCAGAAGAGGCTCCACAGCCTACTGCACTCATGGCCATAATAGATGCCATTAGTAAAACAATACTTCTTTTCTTCATTAGTAAAACCCTCCCTAAAAACTAGTTGTTCATCTTTTTGTATTTCTTCATTGTGCCTAACTCTAAGAAGATAAGTAAAGCTGCAAGGATAATATCAATTACAATAAATGCAATCTGCCAGTTGTAAAGACCTATGTGAAGGTTTTCTGGCTCGTATGCACGGCTGTTTACAACAGTATACATAATGTTCTTTGATGCCTGGCGGAGTGCCTTAATTCCTGTTGCACTTGTCTGGTCGTTAACTGTGTTATCTCCCATCTCATATGCTACAAGCATAAGGTCGTTACCGTTTCTGATACATGCATCTGCATCCATGAAGTTTGCTCCAAGGAAGTAATCTGTGATAACCATTCCTCTGAAGCCCCACTCGTCGCGTAGTACTTTATTAAGAAGGCTGTCATTAGCCCCTGACCAGTGTGGTCCGATGTAGCTGTAAGAGCTCATAACTGCCTGTGCGCCGCCATCCTTGATAGCGATTTCAAATGGCTTTAAGTAGATTTCTCTGATTGCCTGCTCTGGCGCCCAGATTGAAACCATGTTCCATCTGTTTGTTTCCTGATCATTCATTGCGAAATGCTTTACATAACTGTAAACACCAAATTCCTTAGCCGCAATTACTTCCTGAGCAATAAGTGTTCCTGAAAGTAATCCGTCCTCAGATACATACTCAAACTCACGTCCCCCTAGGGCTGCTCTATGTGTGTTGATAGCTGGTGCATACCAACCTGAGGCGTCCATTTCATCACACATCTTACCCATGATATGGCCATACTCGTAGCCAAGATTTTTGTCAAATGTACAAGCAAGTGTCACTGAAGAAGGCATACCAATTGAAAACTTTCCAGTGAAGTTGTTTGTAATAGAAGCTGGGCCATCGCAATCTGTTGTTCTAGCCTTTTCTACTGAAGGCACCTCCATTGTCTGGTAGCCACCAAGACCTACAAGTGAAACCATCTCTGGTACTGTAAGCTGATCTAAAAGTGCTTCCCATCTTTCATCGTCATAGTCGGCGCCTCTTAAATCTTCCAGCTTCATTCCATTGTTAGCGCCTGTTATTGGCATCTCGTCAGAAGCATCATTGTAATCCTCTGGATTGTAGTTGAGATTGCAAATGTAATTTGCCTTCATCTCGTCTGACATTGAATAATTTGTTGGTGCAGCTGTAGCCTCTGCATAGTTTGCAAAGTGATCTGCACGTGAAAGGTAAGTAGCTGTACCCTGTGAATCCTCAAAGTGGTTTGTTGCTGCCACCTGATCTGATGAGCGCTTGTTAGCATCATTAAATACTACTGTAGCTCCTACCTTATATGTCTTCTCATCAATAACTGTGTGAGCATCCTCTCTTAATGAGATGATGTAATCTCCCTCCTCGAGGACATATGCCTTCTCATTCTTGTCATCATAAGAAGCAAGTGACTCCTCTGAGAAAGAAAGAGTGATTGTCTGAGACTCACCTGGCTGAAGTAAATCTGTTTTATCAAATGCCACAAGGTTTACAGCAGATTTTTCGATTCCACCATTTGTGTAAGGTGGTGTATCGTATAATTCAACAGCTGACTTGCCAGCAACATCGCCAGTGTTTGTAACAGTAACATCAACTGATAATGTACCGTCGTTTACAGTTAAATCTCCCATTTCCTGCTTGAAAGTTGTGTAAGATAAACCGTAGCCAAATGGGTACTGAACCTCTTTGTCATAGTCAATCAAGCCTTCAACTGCTGCTGTTTCATAAAATCTGTAGCCTACATAAATACCTTCAACGTAATTTACGAAGTGAGGCTGGCTAACACCGAGAATTGGGTCACCTGAATCAAGTGTAAACTCTTCAACATTGTCAAATGCGTAATCACCAAAGTTGTTGAACCAAGGTGCGTTTGCAATATTTCTAGCGAATGTATCTGATGTCTTTCCTGATGGATTTACCTCACCGCTAAGGATATCACCAAGTGCTGGGAAACCACCCTGGCCTAAGCCCTGGCACCATAAAAGTCCCTTGATGCTTGGATACTCATCTACGAAGTTCATCTCGAATGTGTTTGCGCCTGTATAAACAACGATTACGTTGCTGTAATCTGCACAAACCTTATCAAATAAGTCTCTCTCTGTTTTGCTAAGCTGTAAGATGTGCTGTCCCTTTGAGAAATCCTTATAATCCTCTGAGTTCTGTGTGTAAGTTAAGCTTGAATCAGATGCATCCTTTGGAAGATCTGCCCCCTCACCACCTGAACGAGCAATAACAATCATTGCTGTGTCAGAATAGTTCTTTGCGTTCTCAAGCATATCTGCAGGATATGTTGAAAGTGCTGGCTCTGGAAGTGTCCAGTCCTGACCGAAAAGTCCAATTTCTGGTCTGTCTGTTCTGTATGCTGTGTAGAACTCTGAAAGCTCATCGTTTGTTTCAAAGCCTGCTTCGTGAAGTCCATCAAGAAGTGATGTTGTCTCGAAATCAGCTGAGAAACCACCGGAACCTGTTCCACCGTAATATGGATTTGTTGAAGACCAACCAAATACATTAATCTTCTTTGTGTCTGTTAAAGGAAGAATTCCTTTGTTCTCAAGAAGAACAATTCCTTCTCCTGCAATCTTTTCTGAAAGCTCTCTTGCCTCATCGATAGTCTTGTCAGAAACCTCTCCATTTCCTGTTGCAAGTGTAATCATGTTTGACATAGGGCCAAAGCAGATTAGGTTTGCGATAACAACGACTGCAAGTAAAAATGCAATCCAAGACTGTCTACGCATCATGAAGCGTGTAGTCTTTTCCTTCTTGCCTGCAACGATTGTAATAACAATTGCTGCCACAAGAATTACTGCAAGTGCAATCAAGTGCGGAGTAATCAGTTTTACAACGTTGATTACATCCGAAATGTTGATACTTAACATATCTTTCTCCTCCATCCTTTTGATGGTTTGCATTGTAGTCTCCACAAAATCCCATTTCAATAAAATGTCCTATCCTGTCATTTAGAATCCCTGTTTTGTCAAAAATCGATTTTTCCATATGATATAATTGGTTTTAGAAAGTCACTAATGATTACTAGTAACAGCCATTTTTCAGGAGGCGTGATGCTGAATATTGCACTTGTAGAAAATGATAATACTGACGCTGAGCTATTTACCGATATCGCCAGTGCATATTTCATTGATGCAAAAGAGGAATTTCATATAGATATTTTCACAGCTGGTGAAGATTTCCTTGCTGCTTATAAAAGCCAGTACCAGATCGTATTTATGGATATTGAGCTGGATGGTATTAATGGAATGAACACTGCCAGAAAGCTTAGAGAAATTGATAACAATGTTATTTTGATTTTCCTGACTAATCTGGCTCACTATGCCATAGCAGGCTATGAGGTAAATGCTACCGACTATATCTTAAAGCCACTCCAGGAAAATGCTTTCAAACTTAAGATGCCAAAGGTTATGGCTCAGATTCATCAGCAGGATAAAAAGACCATCACTGTTCTTTCAAAGGGACAGATTCACACCTTTTCCACTGATGAGCTGTACTATGTGGAGGTGCTTTCCCACAGGCTCTACTACCACACTCTGGATGGAGTTTACGACGTAAGAGGCACCATGGCAGAAGCAGAATATAGCCTTTTCAAATATGATTTCAGACGCTGCAACAATAGCTACTTGGTCAATCTTAGATTTGTAACCGGTATTCAGGGAAATGATGTAAAGGTGGGACCACATGAGCTTCCTATCAGCAGACCCCGCAAGAAAGAATTTATCAATGAATTAACCAATTACCTAGGAGGACAACTATGATAGCTTTTCATCTATCTCCTTTCATAGTTTTAATAGAGCTTTTAGCTACCACTGGCATACTTCTGTTTTATCAGGAACGCAGAAGCTACTTTTGGCCAAGACTCCTTGTCACTTTGACATGTGTCATAGGACTTAATTTCCTGTGGGGATTTTTCCCTCCAGAGCTTGATACAGTAGCCTATGCTCTTCAGTTTTTCTTTATAGTTATCGGAATTACTGCCTGCTTCAAGCTTAGCTTTTTATCGGCCCTTTTCTGGGGCGCAGCAGGACTTACCATACAGCATTTAGGATATTCTGTAATGACTCTTGTAGGTGGTGTGGTTCCAAAGCTATCTTATTCACCTATAATTATGATTATCGTATTTACGATAGTGTTTATTAGTGAATACTTTTTACTTACAAGAAAGTTAGGCAGAGACTTTGAATTAAAAGAGAACTATGTTTATCTGACAATCATTTCTCTTATTGCAATGTTTACCACTACATTTTTAAATTCCTACAGAATGAACTTTGCAGAAGATAATGCACTTTTAACCATTACTTCAATCTACTCTATCATTTGTTCTGTTCTTACTCTGGCACTTCAACTTGGTCTTTTTGAAAAGACAAAGATGGAGCAGGAAGTTCTTGTACTGGAGCAGATTATTGCAAACGACAGACAGCATTATGACGACTCTATGCAGAACATGGAAATGCTTAACATGTACTGCCACGACCTTAAGTATTTCCTTAGAAGAAATGCAGATGAAGTAGGCTCCTTCCAGCAGCAGGCTGAAAAATTTCTTTCTACCTTTGATGCTGAAATTGCCACCTATAACCACGCTTTAGATACAATCCTTACAGAAAAATCCTTATACTGTGCAAACAATGATATCCAGTTTACCTGCATGGCAGATGGTCAGCTTTTGGAGCACATGGACACCGTTGATATTTATTCCCTCTTTGGAAATCTTTTATCAAATGCCATCGAGGCAGTATCGTCTTTAGAAAACAAAGAGCGCCGCATGATTTCCTTAACCCTGCGACGCCGTAACGACTTTGTTCATATTTTGATTGAAAATTATTATGACAGCAAGCTGGAGTTCCACAACGGACTGCCAGCTTCAACAAAAGAAGAAGCGCACCTCCACGGCTACGGCCTAAAGAGTGTACGCTATCTTGTAGAAAAATATCACGGTAATATCACCATCTCTGCTGATGATGACATCTTCCGTGTAAATATTTTGATGCCGATAGCTTAGGAAGATTTCCTAAGCTCAGAGTGTTATATCACATTTGAAACTGAATTAAAAACCTTATTTATCAGGAACTATTGGAATGTAATTCCAATTATCATTTAACTCTGCTGGTAGTGTTTTGATTATGTCATCAAACCCAGCATATTCTTCTCCATCTTTATCATGACTAACTGGTGTACCTCTCAAATACACATTTTCTGCTTCAGGATAACTAGAAGATATGTATTCCTGTATAGAATCCTCCAACGTTGCAACATCTTCTATTTTATCTGGGTCATAAAAGTACATTACTGTTACAGATTTTTCTGCACCTTTTTCCCCTTCTAAATTCACATCCAATTTGCAGCCAAGCATGCCATAAATTTTCATAATTTCTTTGGTGTACATATTCTTTAGATATTCGTCGAAGATTTCCTTCTTTTCCTCTTCTGTAAGACCTTGGGAAGATTGAATTTCTTCTTCGCTAAAGACACCCTTAGGAATATCTTCTGTAGAAATATTTTGGGTTCCACAGGCCACACTGCATATGAAAACCATTACTATAAAGACCATCAGTATTCTGGATTTCATAAGTTCCTCCTTATGATAAATCAAAATCACCACATTCAAGTCTTACTACGACTAATACTATTTTAACACATTTCCTACACATTACTGTACAAATTGTGGCGTATTTTATTGTGTATACTTACTTAAAGCAATTTTTTAACTTGTTTTAGTTAAATATTGGGAAGAAGAAGGCGTCCCCAGAAAGGTATAATTTTATCATTGAAAATCGTATTACGATTAAAGAGGAGGTTAATGTAATGAAAATTTTAAAGGTAACAGATCCTGAATTTACCAACTACGGTAGAATCATTGAGGGATATGAAGCTGAAAAGAAGGAAATTGTGGAGGCACTTAAGAATAGCACTCCTATTCCAGAGGGTACAGAATATGTAGCTGAGGAGAAGGCTCTTCAGAGCTTAGCTGCTGCAGATAAGATTACAAATTCTTTATTTGGTGGTTCACCTATGCAGTTTGGATGGTGCAACGGTCACAACACAAAGCTCAACTGCCTTGAGTATCACCGTTCAAGCGAAATAAACTTAGGTTCTACAGATTTCATCCTTCTTCTTGCTAAGAGAGAAGAAATCGTTGACTACAAGCTTGATTCAAGCAAGGTTAAAGCTTTCCTTTGCCCAGCAGGTACAATGATTGAAGTATACGCTACAGCACTTCACTATGCACCATGCCAGGCTAGCAAGGATTCTGGCTTCCAGGTACTTGTTGGTCTTCCAAAGGGTACAAACGTAGGCTGTCCTGATTTCGAGCGTGTTAACACAGAGGACAAGCTTCTTACAGCAACCAACAAGTGGTTACTCGCTCACGCTGAGTCATCAGAAGCTAAAGATGGTGCCTGGGTTGGTATCACAGGCGAGAACATCGATATCGCAGCTGATTTAAAATAATTTCACTGTAAACTTTAAAAGGAAGATTTAGCCCTCGACTAAATCTTCCTTTTTCTTTACCAATGAATCTCATCCTTAGCACTCTGGCTCTACAGCATTTGCATTATAGAAATTAATCTTGCTATCACGTACCTCTGCCTCTGCACCGTAAACTATATTGTAATATTGCTTTGAAGTCATCTTATAAACCAATGTGTAAACCGCTACAAATATCAGGCACACCGCAAGTGTTGCCAAGAAAAATGTAAGAGTATCAACCATTACCAGCATGTTCATGAAAAGTCTTAAAATCTTGCTTGCCACAAGCATGTGGATGATTGCTGTTCCAACAGGAAGGAAGAAAATGATTCTAACCTGATTTCTAATTGTCTGCTTGACCTCTTTTTCTGTTAAACCTGCATTACTTAAAATCTTAAATCTCTTTTGATCCTCAAATCCCTCTGACATCTGCTTGTAATAGATAATCATTACTGTCTCAATAAGGAACAGGATTGCCAGGAAGATTCCTACAAAGAATGCTCCTCCAAGTATTCCATAGAAAAAGCTGCGCTCCTGCTGCTTATATTTTACTGAAATAGCATCTCCATATTCAGCATTAAGATTTTGCTTAAATGCATTGAACTGTGCATCATCTATCTTTTTACTGTCAAATCCTACGTAAAGAGTCTTACTGCTATCTGCAAATAAACCGCTATTATCTATCAATTGGGACATGACAGTTTCGTCTGGTACGATGATTACCTCCTTACCAAACAATGTCATTGTTGAGTCAAAAATGACATCTATAGCATCAGTATCAATTGCTGCTTTTTCCACATAATCCTTACCAAAAATGGAAACTACATCGCCACTTTCATCTTTTGATTTATCACTATATCTTAATATTTCCTGTGAATTTAATATTTCATCTGTACCTGCATAATGATTGTAATCCTCAAGAGTCATAATATATACAACGCTCATATGATTAAAATCATAGGAAGTTAAAGGTAAAAGCTTATTTTCTTCAGCTACACAAGTAGTTACTATGAATTCACGATAATTAATTTCTTCTGGCTGAATTCCATTTTCATCTGCTGCATTCTTGATTGCAGCTAAATATTTTTCCTCAGCTACATCTTCATTCTTCTCCCCGCGGATCATAACATCCTGTTTGAACATTGCATTAATGTTCTGCTCTCCAAGAGCCATAAGTGATCCTGAGCAAACCATCAAAAGGATAACTCCTGTTGAGAGAATACAGATAGATGCAAGACCTACTGCATTGTGCTTCATACGAAATAGCAAATTTGAAATGCTAATAAAATTCTTTGTCTGATAATAATATTTCTTATTCTGCTTTAAAAGCTTTAATACAAAGATGCTTCCAGCAACAAATAGTGCATAAGTTGCTACCATAACAAGTGGAATACTCTTCATAAGTCTTTCCATAGCATCTAATGTACTTGATGTGGAAAGAGCTAAATAATAACCAAGTGCCAGACATACCGCCCCAATAACTAGTAAAGCTACCTTTACCTTTGGCTCCTTTTCGCCTGTGTTCTCACTCTTCAGCAATTCAATAGGCTTACCTACTCTTATGGTGAAAAGATTGTAAATCAAGCATGCTGCGAATACAGCCATGAAAAATACAAATGTCTCTACGAATGCTGTTACAGGAAACTCAAGGCCCTTCACTGGCTGCTGATGTGTCAGTCTATATAAGAACATCACCATCAGCTTGTTTAAAAATGCACCGCCTACAATTCCAATGCCAATGCTGGCAACTGCTTCTATAAGTGATTCAATTAAAAGTACAACTGTAACATGCTTCTTGCTAAGTCCTAAGATTCCGTATAAACCAATCTCTTTTCTACGAGACTTCATAACAAACTGATTGCCATAGAACATAAAGATTGATGAAAAGAATGCTACTGCAAAGCTTCCAATCATAAGGAAGATTACGATGTAATTGGCACCATAAAATGCGGGCTTACCGTCATTAATAATATATCTACTATGAATCATGGCTCTAAGAATTTCAAAGAGCATGACTGTAATAGCACTAACTCCGATATATGGAAAAACAGTCTTTTTATTATTCTGAATTCCGCTAATGGCGAGTTTCGACAAAAGATGATTATTCATTGTCTTCCCCTCCCCTCATGATTACTGTTACGGTATCGCAAATCTTATCAAGCATTTCGTTTCTCTTAAGGTCTCCTCTGTAAATCTGGTGGAAAACCTCACCATCTCTAATGAACATTACCCTATCTGCATAGCTTGCAGCTACGTTACTGTGAGTTACCATAAGGATTGTCTGTCCACTCTTGTGAATATCTCTAAGCTGATGCATAAGATTTGTTGCTGCCTTTGAATCAAGTGCTCCTGTTGGCTCATCTGCAAGTAAGATATGCGGATTAGTGATAAGCGCTCTTGCTACTGCTGTTCTCTGCTTCTGTCCACCTGAAACCTCATATGGATATTTCTTAAGAAGTGACTCAATTCCAAGCTCCTTTGCAAGTGGAAGAACCTTCTCATCCATAGTCTTGTAATCCTCTCCTGCAAGAACTAAAGGAAGTTTAATATTATCTTCGATAGTAAAATTATCAAGTAAGTTAAAATCCTGGAAAATGAATCCGAGATTATTGCGGCGGAAAATAGCACGCTCGCCATCTTTAAGATCTGAATAGTCTTTACCATTAATCAATACCTTTCCTGCTGTTGGTGTATCGAGGCTGGCAAGAATATTTAAAAGTGTTGTCTTACCGCTTCCTGACTCTCCCATGATTGCTACAAACTCGCCAGGTTCAACACTGAAATGCACATCCTTAAGTGCTGTTACCCCTTCACCACCAAGTCTTGTTTTGTATACTTTCTTAACATGATTTGCTTCTAAAACTGACATTATTTTCTCCTCCGTAAATACGTTATTGGTTATTTGTCTCATCTGATGGTATAAGAATAACAAAAAAGGAAATGTGTTACCTTTTGATTGGCTTACATTTCCTCACTCTAATCTTACATTTTTGTAAGGTCCGAATTTTTAAGTTCATCCTGGTAAATTGTAATAATTACATCCGTACCTTTATTTTCTTGTGACTGTATGCTAATTTTATGCCCCAGCTTTTCACATACTCCCTTGCACAAATACAAACCTAAACCGCTGGCCTTTTTATCTATTCTTCCATTGTAGCCTGTATATCCCTTTTCAAATACACGTGGTAAATCTTCCCCTCTGATTCCCATACCAGTGTCGCGAATGACTATCTCTCTGGCATCACTTAACTCTCTGGCAAAAATCTTAACTCCACCCTTTTTAGTATACTTAAGTGCATTGGATAAAATCTGCTCTAGTACAAAGCAGAACCATTTCTCATCTGTGAGAATGGAACCATCCAGATTTTCCAGCTCTACAGATAAATGCTGATGAATAAAAATTGTGGAATACTTTTTCACCACCTGCTTTACCATGCTTTCAAGCTGACAGTTTTCCAAGAGCAAATCTCCCGACATTTCTTCAAAGCGAAGATAATTAAGAGCAACCTCTACATAGGATTCAATTCTGAATAGCTCCTGACGACAATCTGCTGCATCAATCTCCTCACTCTGAAGCAGCAGTCTCAAAGCTGCTATTGGGGTCTTGATTTGATGAGCCCAAAGAGCAAAGAAATCTTCCTTTTCTCTGAGTTCTTCCCACTTCTCATCCGTATCTTCGGCTGTTGGTTGCCATGAATTCTGTATGGTTCTTATAATTTTCCTATGATTAAGAACACAGATAACTACTCCTAATAAAAATACAAAACCAATCTCATAGAAGAGAAATTCGCCATCTATGTTGTAGAGAACACCTATTATCCACAATAATATAATTAATATCGTATTTGCGATAATAAGAGTCTTGTTATTCTTCCAAAAACTATTCTCCAACAATATATCCAAGTCCTCTCTTAGTAGTAATAAAATCAGGAACTCCTGCGGCCTCTATCTTCTTTCTGATTCTGGTGACATTAACAGTCAGCGTGTTGTCATCTACAAATTCATCTGCTCCCCAAAGGCGCTCCATGATACTCTCTCGGGATACCACCTTTCCTGGGCGCTCCATAAGAGCTTTAAGGATTAGATATTCATTCTTTGTTAAATCCAGCTTGTCTCCATCAATAGTGGCTGTAGTGTCATCAAGATTCAGGGAAATATTTCCCACCTCCAGCTTATGAACACTGATGCTCTCCCCATAGCTTCTTCTAAGGATTGCCTGAAGCTTTGCTGTCAGCACCTGCAAATCAAATGGCTTAGCTATAAAATCATCTGCTCCCATATTCATGGCCATAACAATATTCATATTGTCATCAGCAGATGATAAAAATACTACTGGCACCTGAGATATCTTTCTTATCTCGCCGCACCAGTAAAAGCCGTTATAGCATGGCAGGTGAAGATCCATAAGTACAAGATCAGGCCCGCACTCATTAAAGGTCTCAATAACCTTCTGAAAATCCTCCACCACTGTACATTTCATCTGCCACAGAGATAAGTGCTTTGCAACCTCCTTAGCAATTATTTCATCATCCTCTACAATCAATACATTTTTCATATTTACACCCAACTCATTTTAATCTTGTTTCGTCTTTACGATTTTTACAGACTTTACAGCCTTAGCTATCTGGAAGAAAACTATCAGCAGCCAAACAAATAAAATAGCATATTTTGTTATTCCCGTGGAATCCTTTGGTTTAGCAATCAGACCCACAAAGGCACAGAATAATGGAAGGAAAATCAGATACATGACCCACGCAGTCTTTCCCGCCTTGTTTAATACAGGATTTGTATAAATCATATATCCCCATGGCAAAGTAGCCACCACATAATCATAGTTAAATGCAGTAGCAAGATTGTCGAGGAACTCTTCTGCAGGCGCAAACTGTACACCCTGTTTTTCCTCATCAGCTACATAATCGAAGAGACTAACCATCTCCTCCATGGATTTATTTCCATCACTTATTGCTTTCTGGCAAAGGCTTTTAGACGCATAAATTTTTGCTTCTTCCTCATCAAGTGCTTCCAATTGTTTTGTCAAAGCCTGTTCAACAGAAATGTCTCCATTTTGAATATCAGTAATTGTCTCGATGGACATGCCCATCTTTCTTAAAACAATTATCTGCTTTACCTCATCTAAATCTGCTTCAGTATAATCTCTATATTTACTTTCTTTATCTCTAACTGGATCAATAAGCCCCTTCTTTTCGTAAAAACGAATATTGCTTATTGAGATTCCAAGTCTTTCAGACGCTTCTCCTATTTTCATCTACGTAACTCCTTGCTGTCTGTACTATTTCCGTAGGATACTTTAAATATTCTAACAGTGCTATGGCATTTTTGCTACTAGAAATACCCAAATGTATCTTATAGTCGAAAAATATCTCATCAGACTCGATTTTACTGTCAAAATGATAATTGTCATATCCCTCTATTTCTGTCAGCTCCACATCATGAGTTGCAAGAAGGAGGTATACCTTCTTATCTGACAAGAATTCCAAAATAGCTTTTGATGCTGCGATTCTTTCCTTTGTGTTTGTACCCTTTAATATTTCATCTATAACAATAAGAAGTGGTTCCTCACAATCCTTGACTTCATCTATGATTCTCTTTATGTAATTTGCCTCGCGGTAATAATAACTCTCCCCAGACTGTACATCATCCCTGAGAGCCATACAGGTCATAATCTTCATTTTTGGCATAGCAAACTCCGTGGCGATACAGGTTCTGATAGCCTGTCCAAGAATAGCGTTAATTGCTACTGCCTTCATAAATGTAGATTTTCCTGCTGCATTTGGGCCTGTAATTATTACCTTGTTTTCCAACGAAAAATCATTTCCAACAGGTGAGTCCAAAAGTGGATGTGCCAGGTTTTTCATTTCAGGGTAATCAGATGTTTTCGGCTTGCACCAGTACTTACATCCTTCTCTGTACTCTGCCACTGACAAGGCAATATCGAGCCTGCCAATCAATTCCATTAATGTGGATATCTCATCCTTCTTCATAGCCAGTTTCTTAATAACTATGTTGTAAATTGCTATGTCGTAAAGCAATACACCATATAGATAATCCGTCAGAAGAGAACTTACATCTCCCGCTATGCTTGCGCGACGTCTTGAAATAACACCTACTAAAATTCTGTTTACACCTCCAAGAGCTTTTAAAGTTTCGCGTTCCTTATCAGTAACGTATTTACGAATTTCCTGATTCTTATTTAACTGGATTGCCACAGTGTAAATATCTTTGAAGGATGTAAGAGTATTTAAATAGATTTCGTATTTCTGTTTCACCATAAAATAAAAGGCAAAATTCACTGCTACATTTACACCTAAAGCTGCAAGAAAATAGCTGCTTCCTGTAATAAGTGCTAATAATCCAAATAATAAAAGCGTTGCCTGCAAAAGATAAATCACATATCCATGTTCAATAAGCATCAGCTCACTGTCCTGTAATATTTCATAAAGATAATAGCTCTCGTGACATTTTCCTATTCTATGGATTTTATCAGTAAGACTCTTTTTGAATTTTTTGTTCTGAGAGATTTCCACTGCCACATCATCTGCAAATTCATTCTGTCCACAATGTAGACTGTGATATAAAAGCTGTTCACCAATAAAACTTTTTGTATGATTCACTTCAAGGAACACTTCATCCATTTCAAGATCGTTCCAGGTAATCTCATCTACCATGCCAGAATTCATTCTGTCATGCATTCTCCTAATATCTTTTAATCTGCTTTCTGCTTCGTAATATTTTCTTTCTGACATAAAAAAATCCTCCTATTTGAGGAGGATTTTAAAGTATGAACCTGGTTTAGAGTCAAGTATTTTCATTATTTTCTGTGTCAATTCCGTAAGCTTTTCTCATCCAAGGTGCGACAACGTACAGTATGATCAATATTACAAACATTTGTAAACAAGAAATCACTGTATCATTCAATGAAAACTCATGCTTTAAGATAAAATCCATTACCACAGTAAATAAACTTATACCAACTGAGACTGTAGCTGCTTTGATTATTATCTGTTTGAAGATTTTTTTATTTAGTTTAAATTTCTCAAGCTTCATAATTTAATAACTCCTATCAGTGAATAAAGCCTATCATAAACAGTATCTTCCCCGGAAATTTTTTCCTTTAAAAAGGACTCTATCCTATCATAATCAAATTCAAAAGAACGATATTTTCTCAAATAGCTATCATTCAAATCGAAGCTTCCGCTGAAAGCTTTTGCAAAGGCTTTCTTCTTATTCTCTGTCATTGCTTTCTCTTGCGAATACCGTTTATTTCCTACAAAAAGACTCTTACCATTATCAAATATGGGTGCTGGTCTAAATCTTTCCCCATCATAGATTAACCCCAAATTATTAAAATGCCTGTCCTCATTTAGGATTAACGCATCCATGGCAAAGGTATTTGCTAAATACTCTCTCAAATCAACTTTGGCGTTTTTATCCATAAACTCAAGGACATAATCTATAGCCTCATCATAATCCATCCTTGCTGTTACTGTTGCTAAATCGCCACCCTGAATATTGGAATAAAGTCTATACAGAGTAATGAAACTCTCATTAGGCTGCAAAAAATTTTCACTCATACATCCAAATTCATCGTTAATTTTGATTTGACTATATTTAACATAGTCTTTATCTGGCAAATTTGTTAGCGTCAATATGTCAGATGCAAGTTCCTCAACCTGACCTTCTCCACCATACCGATCGATTTTATACCAATTATTATCTTTGAAATATTTAATCTGAGTTCCATCACTTGTACCAGATTCCATAACAAGATATTCTGGACCAATTTCTATCTTAGGAAGCATTCTTTTTCCTCAACAAATCCGCATAGCAGATTGTCTCTCCTTCGAATTTAAACCAAGTTTTGTCTTGAACCATTTTTCCATGAGTTATCATGCAGATTTTATAGGGGTTAAACTCATCAAGACCAATCATTTTTAAAACCTCTTTAATATCTGGCCTGTGCTCATCCCAACAACGACGTCTTAATATCTCTCCAAATTCAAACCTGCTAATCTCATCCTTATAAAAAATCTGTTTTATTGGATTTACATCAAAGCGCTGAATCTTTACAGTAGTTTCACCAACGCGAATCGATGCAATAACCTCATCTTCCCACATAAGCAAGAAATCCTTTATAGGCTGCCCATTATCTTTTTGAGTAAACTGAATAAAAAGCTCGTCCATGCTTATTCCCAAAACTCTGGCAATCCTATATAAGCTTTCAGTCTTGGCATCTGTAATACTCTTTTTACCAGTAAACAAATTATAGATAGTAGAATACGCAACCCCAGAGCGCTCACTCAATGTATGTAAATTTAAATGGCAATTATTAAGTTTATCATTTAATAATATATCTTTATTCATAGGATTATTTTATCGCAGCTGCGATAAAATTTCAATATTTTACTCTACCATCTGTCCATAGAACAAAATCTCATTCTCAGAATTTTCAAGTTCCGTATATACAATAAACTTAAATGGCTCGTCAGCGTGGAACTCTTTTATCTCTGGTTCCTCCTGTTCCATAGCTGATTCCATCATCATGATAGCTGTTACCGCGGCTGCCTCGAGACCTTCTTCATCAGTCTTAATCTTTGTCTTCTGAATGATTTCATCAATCATAACATCATCATCTGTCATCTCTGAAAAATCCGCACCTGCTCCAAAGGCAGATGTAGCTCCTCGGCTATTGAGATAGCCAATCAGAGTATCACTTCCAAATTCACTATCAATATCCATCTTTGGAAGCTTTACATCTACTGTACAACGCTGGGCATTTTTCATAGCGTTGTCTAAATCAGATATATTTCCAAGAACAAATGCAGTTTTTACACCATACTTCAAAGGAAGAATTACAAGCTTTCCACCGTCTTTCTCATAGTAGTAGAACTCATTAGTCTGGTTCATGAAATCTTTCTTAACTTTGCTTCCATCAAAAGTCTTAAATTCGTCTTCTTTAGTCGAATACTCTTCAAATTCGTCCATCCATGGTGCTCTCAAATAAAGAGCATTAGCAAGAATTAATTTGTAATCATCTAATTTGTCAGCAAGCTTTTCTATCTGGCCGTTTGTGGATTCATTCACCCAAGAATTTACGGAATCTGTAAGTTTTTCACCTGGCAATGAAGCGGCAGTAGCATCATAGTTTTTTGCCACCTTATCAATATATTCTTTCTTAAATTCTCCACCACGGCTTTCATTAGCCCAGATAGAATTTACAATTTTAAAGGCTCCATCTGGAGTTCCTTCTCCATCTATATAATAATCATCATTTTTCTTGGCTTCCTCTACTTCCTTCTGATCCCCGGCGAGCCACTCATTGAAATCTACAGTTGAATTATAAACAAGTGAATACCAGTTATTCATCTGCTCCTCATTTTCAAAACCTGCGGCCTTAAGCAACTCTTCTTTTGTGTCGCCATTAGCTCCCGCAATTGCAAGGCAAAGGGCTGCCTTATATGAGGTTGGTGAAATCATGTAATTCTGATTTGCATAATCCTTTGTTTCAAGGAACTTAATTAATTCCGAATCAAAATCTCCCATCCCACCAATTACTTCTACATTCGTATTTACGTTTTTATGCTCTGTTGGGTCTTTTACAGGAGTTGTATTTCCTCCTGCACCAGAGTTGCCACAGCCTACAAACATTCCTGTCATAAGCAATCCAATTAACAAAGCACTTATTAATCTCTTTTTCATTGCGGTTTCCTCCGTTATTTCTACTTTAATTCGAAGGTCATAATGATAGTTCCGTCTTTATAAATTCCAGTCTTATCACCATCCCAAAATACATCGTCCAATTCATCATAAGTATGATACTCAGCTGAAAGAGCAATATCTGCTTCCTCTGTGGTACCATCCTTGTATGTAACTGTGCAGTTTACTGTAACACCATCTAATATCTGATTAATTGCTGCCAGCTTATCCTGTATTGTATCTGGCTCAAAAATATCATGGTAAATTTTCTCATCAGAATCCACATCACCTCTGACAACTATCTGGAAGTATTTATCTAACTGATCTTCATAGGCTACAGTATATTGCTTTCCAAACTCGCTGGTGCCACTCTTCTTATCCACCTTTCCATCAACTCCATAGTTGTAGTTATAAACAGTCATTTCATACTTATCTACTGAATAAGTAATATTTGCGATGTTATCGCCTTCTACTATCAGCTTTGGAAGATAAAACTGGAATCCTATTCCATTATTATCTGTTCCACTAAAACCATAGGTTGTATATGAATCTCCAAGCTTTAATGGTATGGTCTTTCCAGATTCCAATAGAGTCTTATCATTCTCAGATGCACAGGCTGTTATAGTAAAGCTTCTTGCTGGCGCAGCACTTTCCAAAAGTGCATCTGAATCTTCACCCTTTTCCTCTGAGCTTGATTCTGCTGTATATGTTTCAGCTGCAGTCTCTGGCATAGCACTTTCTATTGCTATATCATCGGATGTATTATTCATTATTTTTATAACACTTCCAGCAACAACTACCAGGCAAATGCTTGCGGCAATAACTGCAGCTTTCCTGAAATATATAATCTTTTTTGCTGGCTTGTATTTGTAATACTTCAGGAGAACTTCGTCATCAATTCCATCCATGCTTTTATATAGTTCTTCTTTATTCATGATGCTAAATATCCCTCCTTCAAAAGTCTTTTTTGTAGCTTTGCTCTGATACGATTTAAAGTAACTGACACATTATTATTTGTCATCCCAAGTCGCTTTCCAATAGCACTTATGTCTTCAGTATAAAAATATCTGCCTACAAAAATGAGGGCTTCTTTCTCTGGAAGATTTTTTACGAAATCGTTGATGATATAAGACAGTTCATTTGCTAAAATTGACTGCTCCACGTTGTGATTCGCTGGAATACATTCCTGTAATTCATCCAAGACCTCTTCTATATTTCCGCCGCCACGCTTTTTGGCATGAAATTTCTCATATCTGTCAAAGGCAAGATTTCTAGTTATCTTACCAATGAATATGCGGAAAATTTCTGGTCTTGTTGGTGGAATAACATTCCAAACTCTTAGATATGTATCATCCAGACATTCTTCCACATCCAACTCATTCTTCAAAATCTTATCAGCGATTGATGCGCAGTAATCGCCGTATTTGTAATCGGTCTCCTCAATTGCTCGCTCATCTCTTTTGAAATAGAGCTCAATGATTTCTTCGTCTTTCATAGATTCCCCCTTTGTTGAATTTGTAAGCCTTACATCTATATAGACGGAAAAACATCTGGTATATTACAAAGATTATAAAAAAATTTTCAAAAAAAATCGACCACCCAATTTCTGGATGATCGATAATAATTAAACTCTTTTCACAAATCCTACCTGCTCAAGGTGCTTCATGTAAACGCTGAGGCGCTCGTAGAGGGGCTCGGCTTCATCACCATACTTGTCATGAACAAGCAATCCGATATCAAACACACTACGCGACCCATCAATACAGGTCCAGATAAATGAACCCATGCCCTCGAGGGTAATCTTGCTGACTGCAGGTTTCTTAAAGAACTTCTGAGCCACACGGTTTGTGAATCCTTTATTTTCCATTTCAACAATGACCTCTCCGGACTCAGTTTGAGTCCAGATGAGGTCAGAATATATCGCATATACGAAATCTAAATAGTTTTCTTTATTTGCCATTCTTCTTTCCCATAGCTGACTTGTAAACAGCTGCAGCTACTAAAATAATAAGTACAAGTGCTGGAGCATTTCCTGTTGGAATTACTGAGCTGAGATTCATCTTATCAGCAAGACCAGCTACTGTAAGGATAGCGAGGAGTACACCTACGATACCTTCACCAGCGATAAGTCCTGAGCAGAAGAGGATACCCTTTCCTGACTCGTCTTCCTTGTTACCATACTTAGCATCAGCAAACTTTCTAATAAGACCACCAACCATGATTGTAGCTGAAAGCTCAAGTGGAAGGTAAAGTCCGATAGAAACTGGAAGTGCTGCAATACCAAGAATCTCGATTGTGATTGAGATGAATGCACCGATGAAAATAAGTGTCCAAGGAAGATTTCCATCCATAACACCTTCGATAACCATCTTCATCATTGTAGCCTGTGGAGCGGCAAGCATATCTGAACCAAATCCATAAGCTGAATCAAGAAGAACCATAACGCCACCGATAGCAAGTGCTGCTGCAATAGTACCGATGATCTCACCAATCTGCTGCTTCTTTGGTGTAGCGCCAAGGATGTAACCTGTCTTTAAATCCTGTGAAGTATCACCAGCCATACAAGCTGCGATACAGATAACAGAACCGATTGCGATAGCACCCTGCATTCCGTGTACGCCTGTATCACCCATAACCTTAAGGCAGATTGTAGAGATAAGGATTGTAGCGATTGTCATACCTGAAACTGGGTTGTTTGAGCTACCTACAAGACCAACCATACGTGAAGAAACGGCACTGAAGAAGAAACCGAATACTACGATGATGATTGCTCCGAGAAGTGTAACTGGTACTGCTGGTACAAGCCAGATTGCAAGAATAAGAACTGCAATGGCACCAAGTACAAAACGAATATCCATATCACGTGCTGTACGCTCTGTTGATGTAGAGCCAGCAGTCTTGATGCTCTTGATTGAATCCACGAATGTTCTAACGATAAGTGGAAGTGTCTTAATAAGTGAAATGATACCAGCTGAAGCTACGGCACCTGCACCAATGTACTTAATGTACTTTGACCAGATAGCTGCTGCTCCACCTGCTGCATAAAGCTCAGCAACAGATACGTCAGCTGGGTACATAACGATATCGCCACCAAATGTAACGATAGCTGGAATAAGTACGAACCAGCCGAGTACACCACCGGCAAACATGTATGCAGAAATACGTGGACCACAGATGTAACCAACCGAAACAAGTGCTGGATAAACCTCAGCAGAGAACTCTGTTTTAAGAGACTCAAGCTTAATTGTGAATACACCCTGGATAGCATAAAGTCCATCAACTACGAACTTAACTACTGCACCGATTCCCATACCAAGGAATACGCTCTTTGCGGAAGAACCGCCTTCCTCACCAGCAAGAAGAACCTCAGCACATGCTGTTCCCTCTGGATATGGAAGCACACCATGCTCCTGAACGATAAGTGCACTACGAAGTGGAACCATGAAGAATACACCAAGGAGACCACCGAAAAGTGCGATTACTGTAATAGTAATAAGTGAAGGCTTGTCCATAACGCCTTCCTTAGCCCAGATGAAAAGTGCTGGCATTGTAAAGATAGCACCTGCTGCAAGTGATTCACCTGCAGAACCGATTGTCTGAACCATATTACTTTCAAGGATTGAATCCTTTTTCATGATTACGCGAATTACTGCCATAGAAATAACTGCAGCTGGAATAGAAGCAGAAACAGTCATACCAACTCTAAGACCAAGATATGCGTTAGCAGCACCAAAGACTACTGCAAGAAAAAGACCCATGATAATAGATGTAAAAGTCATTTCTGGAGTAACCTTATCTGCTGGAATGTAAGGTTTGAATTGTTCTTTCATAATATACATTACTCTCCTTATAAATATACAACTTGGTCTATTATATATTCACTTTAAAGTGGATGCAAATCGAAGCGATAAAGCGATAAAGAGCTAATGCAAAATACACCCCGCCGTTTTCGGCGGGGTGTATTTTTATACTAAATAATTATTTAAAATATCGATTGAGGAAGCCTTCCAACGCTTTTCCGTGGCGAGCTTCGTCGCGAGCCATCTCGTGAACTGTGTCGTGGATAGCATCAAGGTTATTCTTCTTAGCGCAGGTTGCCAAATCAACCTTACCCTGTGTAGCTCCAAACTCACAATCAACTCGCCATGCCAGATTCTTCTTTGTAGAATCAGTCATGTTTGTCTCTAAGTCAGAGCCAAGGAGCTCTGCAAACTTGCAAGCATGCTCAGCCTCTTCCCAGGCTGCCTTTTCCCAATAGAGACCAATCTCTGGGTAGCCCTCTCTGTGCGCCACGCGAGCCATACAAAGATACATTCCAACTTCTGAGCACTCACCTTCAAAATTAGCCTTGAGCTGCTCGAAGATGTACTTTTTATCTTCGTCAGTAATATCAGGATTGTTCTTTACTGTAGCGCCATAAACGCCAAATACATGCTCAGCCGCAAGGGTAATCTCACCCTCAACCTTTTTGAACTTATCACCACTCACATGACATACTGGACACTCATCAGGTGGATTGTCACCTTCATGAATGTAACCACAAACAGGACATACATACTTTGCCATAACTAGACTCCTTTCTATATTCACCTAATTTACAGGTGTATAAGGTCATCTTAACATACATATGTCGTCCCCTGTGTAAATACACTAATTGTTCTCAATTAATTCACAGTTACGATAAATTCAAGTTTTCAAGGAAAAGCTTCTCGAATTTTGGGTCCGTTGCCAGAATTACAATTCTCGAATTATCCTTTATTTCTTTCAAGGCATCTTCATCTGGATTCATGATAAATGCAATATCACCATGAAGTGACCCATTTCCTATTGATTCAAATTTTGGAATCAGTTCCTTTGGGAAAAGTCCTATTCCAGCTGCCGCCCATATACTTACTGATGCTCCAAGTCCACCAGCTATATAAAGATGATCAATCTGCTCCAAGCTAAGCTTTGCTGCGTTAAGAAGCATCTCGATACCAGAACGAATTGCCGCCTTTGCAAGAATCACCTGCTGAATATCTTCTCCGGTAACAACAATATCCTCTGTCACAGGAAAACCTGTCTCAGAATACTCATCAATTAAAAGTCCACCTTCATCTATAATATTATTTCGACGAAGCTCATGGATGATATCTATAACTCCACTTCCGCAAAGACCTATTGGCTTTTCTCCTCCGATGGTTGTATATTTCACTTCCCGACCATGAATTGAAAGATGATTGATGGCACCACGTACAGATGCCACTCCACACTTCAGACTGGCACCCTCTAAGGCTGGACCTGCAGAGGCTGATGAGCACCAATATTTTTCCCCATCAAATAACACTAGCTCAGCATTGGTTCCCATATCTACCATGATGAAGGTGTCGTCTTCCTCTTTTCTCGCCTTTGCCTGCTCCTTAATGTAGAAAAGACCTGATACTATATCTCCTCCAACAAAGGCACTTATAGCTGGCATAAAAAAGATATCTCGACGTTCTTCCCTGAATTTAATTGCATCCAAGGTGTAAGGATGGAACGGATATTGTGCCATACCGTCAACTGGGTACTTCAGAAGTAAATGGGTCATTACCGTATTTCCGGACATAACAACCTTATGAGTAAGAAAATCTTCGCCAATGATTTTCACACCCATTTTCATTAAATCTCCAATAACCAACTGCTGAAGCTCATCACCATGACCATCAATAGCTGCCTTGATTCGGCTCATAACATCCATACCATATTTGGTCTGACCATTGGTCCAGGTATGCTGACGCAAAACTTTTCCATTATTAAGATCTATTGCCGTAGCGGCAAGGGTTGTGGTACCAACATCCACAGCGATAGCTATGTTGGTTTTATCAAGAGGAAGCTCCTCTGTAGTTTGAGGAACTCCTATAGAATTTATTTCAGATACAAGTCGCTTTGGCACCTGTATTTTACAGTCACGTGTGATAACGCACTTGCAACCAAGTCTCCAGCCATTTCGCATTTCCCAAAATTCAAGGGCACGCTCATCATCGGCGGTCATTTCAGGTGCACCATACACAAACCTTATTGCACAGCTAAGGCACTTACCAAAGCCTCCACAAGGTCTGTAATATTTGAACCCCAAACGGTCCATCGCCTCAACAAAGGTAATGGACTCATCTGGCTTAGTCATCAATATATATTCCTTTTCAGGAACAACATCTTCAATTACAACTTTAATTTCCATGTGTTCTATCGTATTCCTCTAGAGAATGCAATTCCATAGTAAGTTCACCACTATTATCTACTAAAATTGTCATATAAGTGTGTTCACGTGATTCCTGTCTTGGAAAAGCTATACTTCCAGGGTTTGCGATAATCAAATTCTGATAATGATCGATAGTTGGAACATGGGTGTGACCATACAGTACAATGTCGCAGCCCTTAGCCTTTGCAGCCTCTGCAATCTCTTGGTAACCGTAGCTTACTCCATAGTAATGACCATGGGTAATAAGGATGTGATGATTACCTACTTCAAGCACCAGCTCATTTGGCAGGCTACCACCCCAGTCACAGTTGCCACAGACACATTCTGCGGGTGCTTCTGACATCATCCAGAGATTATCCTCAACTCCCTGTCCATCTCCAAGATGGTAGATTCTGTCTGGATTTTCTATATGAATGGCATCTCGTAAATTCTCTGATCTGCCATGTGTATCACTAACAACTAATATTTTCATGCTTAATAATTTCTTCCTTTATCATTCTAAGTGCCTGACCTCTATGGCTGATGGCATTTTTCTCCTCTGGGGATATGCTTGCTGTACTGACATCCTTATCCCAAAGATAGAAAATTGGGTCATAGCCAAAACCATTTTCACCCATTGGCTCCCAACCTATATAGCCCTCGATGGTGCCACGCACTACTGCCTCTTTTCCATCAGGAAAAACAGCCGATACTGCACAAACGAATCTTGCGCTTCTATCCTGCTTTTCAACTCCTTCAAGTCGCTCAATAAGATTTGCATTTTTAATATCATAAGAAGTATCCTCACCCATATATCTGGCTGAGTAGATGCCTGGCTCTTTATTTAAAGCATCAATCTCAAGTCCGCTGTCATCTGCAAGAACGATTGCATCCTTAGCATGAGCTGCTATGGCACGGGACTTAATCAGAGAATTCTCCTCGAAGGTCTTTCCATCCTCAACGATATCAATATCGATTCCAGCTTCCTTCATGGTGAGGATTTCATATTTTTCTTCACCTAAAATCTCTTTAATTTCACGGAGTTTGTTTTTGTTTCCTGTTGCAAAAATAATTCTAGTTTTCATTGTTACCTCAATTATATAAATATTCTACGACGGCGTCATAAAGGGCACCGGCCGTTTTTTTCTGATACTCGTTATCCTGAAGCTTTTCAAGTTCCTTTGCGTTGGTCATAAAGCCTACTTCTACCAGCGCAACTGGAGCCTGAGCCATTCTTACAATATACACATCATCTCCCACGACTGTGCCTTTCGATTTGGAGCCTAAAGCCTCCAAAAGATTATCTAGGCACATGGACGCAAAGCGCTTTGAATTACCACTTTCATCGGCGCCCTTGTACATAACCTCAGTTCCGTTGATGGAAGACATTCTACCAGAAGCGGTAGAATTATTGTGTATTGATAGGAATAGATCCGCTTCAGAATCATTCGCCAAACCAACTCTTTCCTCAAAGGAGGGATTACTATCATCAGTCCTAGTGTAATAAACACCGATATTCTTTCCACTATGATCAAACATTCTCTTTAGTTGGAGAGCAAACTGTAAATCTAAATCCTTTTCTTTAACCCCCATCTTTGTGGCTCCTGGAACATTTCCACCATGTCCCGCATCCACAACCACAACATAATCATACACTTCATGTGGGTCTAAAAAATCAAAATATATGTACTCTCCTTCGGAGGTCATCTGCACTTCTTTTATATCATCGAGAGTAATCTCTATGACACCAATCAGATTCTCGCTATCATAGGTGACATCCACAATGTTATCTGCATTTCCACGCATTGGATATTGTGAAAAGTAATCCTTTCCAATTCCATTTATCGTAATTGCGATATTTCTATTTACATAATCATTAATAATTGAAACTCCGGCACTGGTGACACTTTGAGGCAATGTTAATCTAATCTGATGTCCTTTTAAAACATCACGAACAACCTCCTCAGAATCCTCCTGCAATTCTTCATCCGAAGCACGTAGCATACTCATAACTGATACTCGTCCGCCAGATACTTTACTGTCCTGTACCTTCAGCGCAATAAAATGCATGTTAGGTACATAGATAAGCAGACAGCATATAGCAATAACCACTGCCAGAATGATGGCCGTAAAGACCCCTAAAACCTTATTTTCCATTACATTATCTCTCCGCTTTTCAAGGATTATTTATCTTCGTCCTCGAATACTTCAACCACATCATTTGCATATGCTTTTATGCAAAGGTTTGCGTTTGCAACATCCTCTACGTTCTCCCAATCCAGACCGTTGTTGCTAATAAAGCCCTTTCCGTCTGTGATATCAACTGCCGCTGTCATTGAATCACTGATATATTCCACTGCAAGTGGACGCTTTGTGTCTGGTGTGTTGATGTAAAGAATAATAGCGAAGCTTTCTCCCTTGTCTACTGTTTTCGCCTGATTAAATTTTACAGTATAATAACCCGCCTGGTCTACAGTTCCTGAAGCAACAATTTCCTTTGAGGAAAGGGTGCTGGTGTTTTTGTAATCTGGAACAAAGTAAACCTGATAGCTGGTGTTTTTAGCCAAAGCATAGAAACCAGCTGCCTCTATCTGCTGATTAGCCTCTGCAGTAAAGGTATTGCAACCATAAGCCCATTCTTTACTGTAACCAATCTGACCAACCCATCCGCATAAATCGCTCTGATAGATATAATTATATGTATTATTGGTATCTACCTTCACATAGGAAACGGCCTGATTACCAATATTTGAATCATAGTAAGAAATGTAAAATACACCATCATCTCCAAAACCACTACCCCAACTGTTTTGGCAGATGAATGCACCGCTGTGTGGCACCTCAGTGCTGAAATTTTCTGCAGGATAGGTATCGTCCCATCCAATAATTACAACATCATGATTTGGCTTTGCATTTCCTGTATAGCAATATGAGTTTGTACTGCGGTTGTAGCAGCTTGATCCATTTAAATTCGCAGTATTAACACTTGCATAAATCGATGTGGAAACACCACCATATTTGTAAACAGCCCACTTTATATCATCCAGATTTTCTGAGTCGTAAAAATGTGCTTCCTGCAAGTGTACTGATGGAGCACTTTTCTCTCCGGTGAGCTCCTGAATAAGACCACCCTGTTCTTCCTCTTCAACAGGTCCCTGCCATGACAAAAGATAAGCCAATGCCATGGTATATTCACCACCGGCAGACTCGTCCAATTGAAAGCTGTTGTTATTAATCATTGAATCAACAGAAAACTTATACTGGGATGCTGGCAAAAGAGATGACTCCAGTGCCTCAAGTGAAGCACATGCCCAACAGGTAGCGGTAGAGCCCTGATTTCTTATGAAGCTGACTCTGTCCATATTTCGAAGATCATAAGTCAACGGAAGCTTTGGCACACTGCTAATTGTGATATTGGCGGTGTAGGAAGCTCTGTCATAGGTGTAGTCGTAACCAAAGATATCGCACAAATCTTTAAGTCCCACGTACATTCTACCCATGTGAATAGATGGCTTGATTGCCAGCTTCATATCATCTCCGTTGGCAGTGGCAGTTTTGTTATCCGCCAGGAACTCATAAATATTGTTAGAAATCTGGACAACTGCACAGCCCTCGTCTTCCATAAATGCCGAGCCCTTTAACACACTGCGGATAAATTCCAGCGAGCCTACTGGATTAAGACTGTCATCCAAAATAGCTTCCTGCTCGTAGCTGGTGTATAGCTCGTCATTAATGTAAAGCTTCAGTTTGCCTGAGTCGTTTAGATTTTTAGACATTAAAGGATACAGCACGTCTTCATTTAAAGCTGCTCCTCTAAATGAATCGACGGCTGCATACCTGTCATTCCAATTATTCATTTTTCCAATAACGGTGATTGCTATAATCAGTACAAACACCGTGAATCTCTTGGAAAGTTTCATTTTCTAGTCCTTTTTCTTAGGCTTTGGTCCAAGGAATTGATAAAAGTATGTCTTTATCATTCCATTGTATATCTTGCGATTTTTATCTGCTTTTCTTCCGATTGACTTTGGCGCATCTTCATAACTTGTTATCACATACATAGACCAGCTATCAAGCCCTGAATATGCCTTTCCCAGCTTACCATAAATCTCTGGAAGATCCTTCTTATCTTCAAGACGCTCTCCATAAGGAGGGTTTGTCAAAATAAATCCATATTTCTTTGGGTGGCTAAGTGCCCCAACATCTCGCACCTGGAAGTGAATCATGTGGTCAACACCTGCCTGCTTTGCATTGAGACGGGCAATTTTAACCATATCAGGGTCAATATCAAATCCCTGAAGGTCACATTCTACCGATGTATCCACTTCTTCTCTTGCCTCATCCAAAAGCTCATTCCAAAGCTTTGGAGAAATGAGATTTGTCCAGTCCATAGAGGTGAAATCTCTGTTAAGACCTGGCGCAATATTTGCAGCAATCATGGCTGCTTCAATCAAAAAGGTACCTGAACCACAGAATGGATCTACTAAAATTCTGTCGGCACGCCATGGTGTCAGCTGAATAAGTGCTGCCGCCATAGTCTCTGAAAGAGGTGCCTTACTTGTATATGTACGGTAGCCTCTCTTATGAAGAGGTGTACCTGTGGAATCAAGTGTAACTACTACATCATCCTTTAATAGGAAAATACGAACAGGATAATCTGCTCCATCTTCCTTAAACCACTGAACGTCATAATATGTCTTCATGCGCTCAACCATAGCTTTTTTAGCTATAGACTGAATATCTGTAAGGGAAAAAAGCTTACTCTTTACAGATGTAGCCTTTGTAACCCAGAATTTACCATTCTCAGGAATATACTCTTCCCATGGGAGAGCTTTGATTCCCTGGAAAAGTTCCTCAAAGGTGGTAGCGTGAAAACGGCCCACTTCTACAAGGACTCTTTCCGCTGTGCGCAGCTGGATATTTGCGCGACAAACAGCCTCGGCATCACCTGTAAAAGTTACCCTTCCATCTGTAACCTCAGTAATGTCGTAGCCTAAATCATAAATTTCTCTTTTCAATGGTGCCTCAAGTCCAAAATGACATGGGCAGCTAATGGTAAATGTTTTTGGCAATTCTAAATCTCCTATTACTTAACTAACTAAAAATATCTTAGACTAGATGATATCTTTTTTCAACTTTTCCTTGCATTAGTCGATTAACTATATTATAATCACAACCATGATAAGGAGTTTCCTTATCATACCCTTATTAATTATTTATACTCCCCTCAAAAAGACCGAAAAACTCGGTCTTTTTCTTTGGGCACACCTGTTATTACTCAAGTGTCTTTTACACAACACATTTCCCTAGTTTCCGTTGTATGCAATTAAAAAGGGCTACAGCACCGTAACCCTTTAAATACATATTATCAATTACATAAAGTGTGATAAAGCTTCTGCAAATCTGGCCTCGTCAAAAGGCTTGATAACAAAATCCTTAGCACCAGCTTCAATAGCCTCTATAACGTAACATTTCTGTCCCATGGCGCTTACCACAAGGATCTTAGCCTCAGGGTCATATTCCTTAATCTGCTTAATAGCATCAATACCATTGGAGCTACGACCTACTGTATGTCCATCAACAGTCATTGTGATGTCCATTGTTACGATGTCAGGCTTGAACTCTTTATATTTTTCTACTGCACCATCGCTACAGTCAGCTTCAGCTACAACAGTACAGCCATTTCTTTCGCATTCGTTTCTGACCACCGCTCGCATAAATCGGGAGTCATCAACTATCAAAACTGTTTTGCCCAAAGCAAGCATCCTCCTTATTTTGATTGTTAATTAGGATGTGTGGTTATATTATAGCATAATAACTGCATAACTAGTTATGAACTTTATGTTAACTATTGGTGTACATGGGGATTATTACGCCCTTTGCAACAAGTTTTAGCTTCGATTTTTAGCAGATACGTGGCAATCCCTCTCCCTGAAGTATATCAAGGAAACGTCTTCCACCTATCTCTGTTTTCATTATAAGAGCCCCCGCTTCTGATTCGTCATCAGGCGCATTGACAGAGCCTATCATACAAGCATTTTCTCCATATTTACTACTTTTAATAAGCTGCACTGCCTGTGGACCGTACTCCTTTGGGACAATAGCCACAAGCTTTCCTTCATTTCCCATATATAATGGATCAAGGCCAAGAAGGCCGCAGAAGGATTTAACCTGAGGGTTCACTGGAAGCTTTTCCTGCAAAATATCAAATCTTAATCCACTGGCTAATGCTAATTCCTTTAAAACTGTGGCAAGCCCGCCTCTTGTCACATCTCTTAAGACATGAACTGGAATTTGGTTTTCTATTAATTTTCCAACCATCTCCTGAAGAGGCGCATTATCGCTTTGGATAGTATTTTTGATACCCATACGCTGGCTTAGAACTGTGGCATGATGGTCGCCTACGTTTCCAGAAACGATGATTACGTCATCTGGGCTTGCATTCTTAGCTTTTATGTCTACGTCCTTTGGAACAAAACCTACTCCGGCAGTGTTAATGTAGATCCCACCATTTCCCTCAATAACCTTTGTATCACCGGCTACAATTTTTACACCTGCTTCATTTCCAGTCTCAGCCATTGATTTTACAATTCGACGAAGGAGCTCCACATCTGCCCCCTCTTCAAGAATGAAACCGCAAGTAATATATTTAGGAACAGCTCCTCTCATGCAAAGGTCATTCACTGTACCACAAATACACAGACGTCCAATATCTCCTCCTGGAAATTCCAATGGTGTGACCACAAAGCTATCTGTAGTCATGGCAATGGTGCCATCTCCTGGAACAACTGCTGCATCCTCCATCTCTGAAAGTACATCACTGTTAAACTGTGCTTCAAATATTTCTCTTATTAATTCCCCTGTAGCACGGCCACCTGAGCCATGCTCCATAATTATCTTCTCCATGCGTTAAAACAACTTCCTTCCTCTGACACCATGCATGCCCCCTGTGGCGACATTGGTGTGCAGACTTTTCCAAATAGTGGGCAGTCGGTAGGCTTTGCCTTGCCCATAAGAATTTCTCCACACTTGCAGGCTTTATTCTTTTTGTTATCCACATCAAGCCCCTTACTTCCCGCATCAAACTGTTTATATTCTTCCTTGAGCAGTAAGCCTGATTTCGGAATGATACCCATCCCGCGCCATGCAACATCCGCTGGCTCAAAATATTTATCTAACTGATTTTCAATAATAGGATTTTTATCCTGCGCCACAACTGAGGTGTAGAAATTCTTTACTGTGTTTTCTTTATTTAACACCATCTGCGTCAGACCATAAATGGCAATTACAAGCTCTTTTGCTGCGAAGCCTGACACCGCAAAGGGTATCTGATATTTTTCTGCAAGCTCATTAAAATAATCTGCTCCTGTCACTGCGCACACATGTCCTGGAGCAATAAATCCATCAATCTCTGCTCCATTATCACAAAGATATGAGATGGCTCCCGGCATAGTTTTCAGTGCAGTAAGTAGCTGGATATTATCCCGTCCCTGAGCTATAGCATTGTCTAAAAGCAAAGTATAAACAGGGGCAGTGGTTTCAAAGCCAACTGCTGCAAATACGTATTTACGATATGGATTATCTTTTGCAAGAGCCAAAACATCCATTGGTGAATACACCATTTCAACGCTGCCACCTCGGCCCTTAGCTTCGTTCAAGCTTTCCTTTGAGCCTGGTACTCTTAGCAGGTCTCCGAAGGTGACCACAGTAGTATCTGGCTGAAGGCTAAGCTCAATTAATTTATCAATGTATGCTGTAGGCGTGACGCACACGGGGCAGCCTGGTCCTGACAGCAATTCAATTTGTGGTGATAATATATCTCTTATTCCATGAGTGGCGATGGCGTGAGTGTGACTGCCGCAGACTTCCATGAGTCGGATTTTTTTGCCATCGTAGTCTCTCAAAAAATCTATAAGCTGTGGTAATTCCATTAGGCTTCCAAGCCTCCCATCAGCTCAATTATTTCTTCTGCTTCGTTCTTCTTCAAGGTCTGAATCACGCACCCCGCATGAACCAAAGCGTAATCCCCCTCTTTTACATTTACAAGTCCAGCGTAGGCCTCCACTTCATTTCCATTGAAATCAACAGTGACCTTCCCATCCTTTAATTTCTTTACTAAACCTGGTATTGCAACACACATTACATTATTCTCCTAACCCTAAAACATATGTTATAATTGTACTACTTTTTGAAGTATTTGGGAGGATAAAATGCACGAATTAGCAGTGACAGAATATGTATTTAATCTTGTAAAAAAACAGGCTGACGCGGCGGGCGCCAGCCATGTAGATAAAATCCATTTATTAATGGGAGATCAATGCGATTATGTACCTGAAATCATTGAAGAATATCTTCAGGTTATGAGCGAAGGCACCTCTTTGGAAGGTGTTAAAGTGGATGCCACAGTAAAAGAATCTATGATTCTATGCAAGGATTGTGGCAATCAAATCACCCGCCACGAATTCAAGGATAACTGTCCTAAATGCGGCAGTGATAACCTCAAGCTTAATCGCTGCACTGATTTCATTGTAAAAAACATTGAGGTAAGCTAAACGCCAGCACCTCATTATTTCAAGTGGAAGGCTGCCTGGCCCAGACAGATTCCACCATCTCCTGGTGGTAGTTGCTCTGAGATATATACCTTAAAGCCTTCTGATTCCAGCAAATCTATTGATCGTTCCAAAAGAATTCTGTTGAGGAAAGTTCCTCCCGACAGAACTATCTGCTTTTCTTTCCCAAGTCTTTCTGAATATATTTTCGCTATCTCAAGAATATAGTCTGCTACAGCGTAAATAAAGCCTCGGGCAATCGATTCCTTAGACACATCATGAAAAATTGCATTTGCAATCTCAATAAATATTTCCTCTGTAGAACCATTTTCTCCAAAGCAAAGTGGATACACCTGGTCAGTTCTGGCAGCCATATTTTCTAATTCTATAGGCGCCTGTCCCTCGTAAGTATTGTAGTGACAAATGTCCAGCATAGCTGATACCGCATCAAAAAGGCGTCCCATAGATGTAGATGTAACCACATTAATGTCACTGTCGATAGCCGCTCTGATGAGCTTCGCATTTTCATTTTCTATCAACTCATCCAATCCATTCTCATGAAGTATTCCCACCAAAATGGTGTCGCAGTTCTTTGCTCCCTCGTCTCCTCCGATTAATCTTGCTGGGCGCAAATCCGCAACTCTATCAAGGGCATTCTTTCCATCCCAAAGGAAAACTTCGCTACCCCAGACTGTTCCATCCTCACCGTATCCCGTTCCATCAAAGGCAAACCCCAGCACTGGACCTTTTAAATTGTGCTCTACTATTACTGATAAAACGTGAGCCTTGTGATGTTGAACCTTGTGAATTGGAAGATTCTTTTTCTGAGCATATTCATGTCCAACCTGCCCACTGAAATATCCTGGGTGCAAATCAGTCACCACTGTCTTAGGCTTGAATCCAAAGATTTTTTCCATTGCCGCCATTTCATTTCTATAAAACTTCTGGCAGCTTACGGATTCCAAATCTCCCAGATACTGGCTCACATATGCCATACCATTTTTTACATAACAGAAGCTGGATTTAAGATCTCCACCTGCTGCAAAGATTTCACCATCAATATCCACAGGAATTGGATTTGGCACATGCCCCCGTCCACGTCGGACAAACTGCTGTCTACCTTTTATTACCTTCATAACAGAATCATCCATTGGTCGAAGAATTTTTCTATCATGGCTCAATAGGGCAATAGGTGTGTCCTCCAAATCACCCGACTCCACTCTTTCCTTCAGCCACTGTTGCATTCTCTTATTATCGATTTCCAGCACATCTCCGCTAGCATTTCCACTGGTCATAATCAACGGACCACATTCCTTCACCAGCATCATCTGTACCGGGTTGCATGGAAGCATTGCACCTATATCAGGACTGGTCAGATACACATTTCCTGCAATGTGCTTGCTTCCTGAATTAATATGCTTTTTTCTTCTTACTAATACTATTGGTCTCGCAGGAGATTCCAGCAATCTTGCCTCTTGCTGATTCACCTTGCAATACTCTTTTATCTGCTTAATATCTTCAAACATTACAGCAAAGGCTTTTGCCTCTCGATGCTTTAAAGTTCTGAGAGCTGCCACTGCCTTTTCATCGAATGGACTGCAGGCTAAATGATACCCACCAATATCCTTTATTGCCAGAATTCCACCACGACTTATCAACGATATAGATGCTGTAATTGCGCCATCTATATCGTTTTCGTTATAGTTTTCCACATACTTATCAACAATGTTTTTCGACGTAATATTGTCAGCATTTTTACACTTTAAACTAGCAAATTTCAGACGAGGTCCACACTCCTTACAGGCAATAGTCTGGGCATGTCTTCTCCTGTCATTTTTGGCTATGTATTCAGTCTGACACTCAGGACACATCTCAAAATCTTTCATGGTAATTGTGTCCCTGTCATATGGAAGCTTTTCTATAATAGAATATCTTGGTCCACAGACCGTGCAGCTGATAAAAGGATGTCCATATCTGCGATTCTTCTTATCAAAAAGTTCCGCTTTGCACTTATCGCAGGTGGCAATATCAGCAGGAATCAGCGGAAGATTCTTTTCGGCATCTTTATCTGACTCTATAATTCTAAATCCCAGCTCTATTTTCTGGCTCTCTATCTCCTGCCTCTCTATCTTATGGCTCTCTATCTCCTCTTCTTCTATTGATGTGATGAAGCCTCCTGTTGGAACATCAGAAGAAAGCTTCTGGCGAAACTGATCTAATTTCTCTGTCTCGCCACAAGCTACTACCGTAACTATGCCCCCTGTATTTCTCACATAGCCATCTATATTTAATTCCTCTGCAAGCTTTGCAACAAAGGGCCGGTACCCTATACCCTGCACCAGCCCTTTAATAATGTATTTCTTTATCATATTTTATCCTTATTCTGCCTTAGCCTCAGCTGGAGCTGCAGGCTTTGCTGCAGGTTTTGGTGGTTCATAAGGAACCTCTACAGTGTATGAGAATTTCTCTGGACCTGGCTCCTGATAGCCTGGTGTAATACTCAAGCACTTCTTAGGGCACTTCTCTACGCAGTAACCACACTGAACACAGTCGAAGCGATTGATGCTCCAGGTTTTACCAGCACGATCAACAGTGATGGCTCCTGGAGGGCAGCTACGCATGCACATTCCACAAAGGATGCAACCGTCCTTATTAATATCTACATGTCCTCTTGTGCGCTCTGGATATTCCTTTGGTACAAAAGGGTATTGAGTTGTGGCAGGCTCAGAGAAAAGATTCTTCAAGACCTGCTTGTAAAATGGTAAAAACTGTCCCATAATCTTCCTCCTAACGTTCTGTACAACTAATACATGGATCAATGGTTAACACGAGGAGTGGCACGTCACCATACTGGCATCCCTGAAGAGTCTGTGTGAGAGCTGGGATGTTTGCGAAGGTAGGTGTGCGGACTCTGAAGCGGTCAAGGAACTTTGTTCCATTGGCACGAACATGATAGAAGGCCTCTCCTCTAGGCTGCTCAACACGGATGAATGACTCTCCGTTTGGCATGCCTGTAACCTTTGTATTGATTTCTGTATCTGGAATCTTTTCTACACACTGTCTGATGATATCGATTGACTGGAAAATTTCTCCGATACGAACTTCACAACGAGCATAAGAATCGCACTTGTTGCTGGTGATTACCTCAAAATCCAAATCATTGTAGGCAGCGTAGCCGTTCTTTCTCATATCGACGTTGATGCCAGAAGCTCTCATCATTGGTCCAACTGCGCCTCGACGAATAGCATCCTCTCCAGTAATGATTCCTATATCTACAAGACGACTTTTTACGGTGTAGTCTGTAAGGAAGATATCTGTCATCTCGCGAATTTCTTTTTCCATGTCATTAAGCTGTCGTACAAAATCCTGAAGCATATCCGCTGGCATATCCTTTAATACACCACCGATTGTATTTACAGAGAAAATCACTCGTCCACCTGTTGATGCCTCAAACATATCAAGAATCTTCTCGCGAAGTCTCCATGAATGCATGAAAAGTGATTCGAATCCAAAACCATCAGCAAGTAATCCAAGCCATAACAAATGGCTGTGAAGACGGCTCATCTCTGCCCAAATTGTACGAAGATAATCAGCACGACGAGGGACCTCAACGTTCATAATATCCTCTACTGCCATGCAATAGCCCATGCCATGCATGAAGGAGCAGATACCGCAGATACGCTCTGCAACGTAAACCATCTCATTGAAATCCTTCTTTGATGTGAGGCTCTCAAGTCCCCTGTGAATAAATCCAATAGATGGTATTGCTGCTAAAACTTTTTCATCCTCAAGTACCAAATCAAGGTGAATTGGCTCTGGCAAAACTGGATGCTGAGGGCCGTAAGGTACTACACTTCTATTTCCCATCTTACTCACCCTCCTTCTCTAAAAATGGTGTCTCTACGTCTATACGATATAACTTGTCATGGAAGTCCTGTTTGATATTTTCAACGTGAAGCCCCCAAAGCTCGTGCATTTCGTTCTCGTAGAAAATTGCTGATTTGTATACACGTGAAATAGATGGAACCTCTTCCTCACGCTCAGCTATTAATCTGTAATTTGAAATATCCTGTCCATTGGCAAAGGAATATGTAACCTCAAAATGATTCTCTGCCTTTGGATATGAGCAGCAAATCTGGCAAAGTCTCCAAAGAGCATTTTTCTTCTCCATGATGACTGTCAGAAGCTCTGCCTTATCTATTAAATATAAATCCTTCTTTAACTCTTGCATGTCTGCCTCCTTATGCCCTACCTGATGCTGCAAGAGCTTCAGCTTTCTCTTTGAAAAGAGCAACACCCTTTACTACACCATCTATAATTGACTCTGGTCGAGCCGCGCAGCCTGGCACATAAATATCTACTGGAATAACTGTGTCCGCACCACCTTTAATATTGTAGCATTCCTTAAAAATACCACCTGTGCAGGCGCAGGTACCAACTGCTATAACTACCTTTGGCTGAGGCATCTGCTCATAAATCTGTTTTACTACAGATTCGTTCTGAGAATTGATACCTCCAGTAATAAGGAAAATATCTGCATGCATTGGATTACCTGTATTGATAACACCAAAACGTTCTACATCATAAACAGGTGTTGTGCACGCCAAAACCTCTATATCACATCCATTACAGCTACTTCCATCATAGTGAAGCAGCCATGGTGATTTATGTATCTTAGCCATGATTTACCCCCTAATTATCTCCAGCAAGAAAAGATTCATGCCTGCTGCAACAATTGTCACACCCCATGCAAGCTTTAACATTAGCTGCCACTTTACTCTTGCTGATGTATTATCGATGAGAATCTCAAGGAACCAAACTGCAAGTATTGCAATCACAGCTCCAATAAATGTAAGAGGGTTGCTGCTGATGAAGAACAATCCCACAATTCCTAAAAGGATAGCATTCTCATACCACTCTGCAATCGTTACCATTGCATATTCCTTACCAACCATTTCAGAAGTAACACCCTTGATTACTTCCTGATGTGCATGATGGCTTGTAGAAATATCAAATGGTGACTTTCTGAATTTGATTGTAAGAATAAATACGAAGCCTACAAAAAATCCTGGTAAAAATCTTATGTTTGCAACTGAGCTACCTGCCACAATATCTGATACTGTGAAGGTGCTGGTTGCAAGGTAAAAGCCTACTGCCACAAGAAGCTCCATTGGCTCACATGCCATAATCTGCACAAGCTCACGGGATGTTCCCTGAGATGAGAATGGCGAATGTGTAGCTGTAGATGCAAGAATCAAAAACATTGCTGATGTTGAAAGTGCAAATACTACAAGCAACAAATCAAAGCCTGCAAAGAATAAAATTCCTGAAAGTATAATGAAGCAAAGGTAAGAGCGTATTAAAAATAACTGCATCTTGTTTGCTGTTAAAAACTCTTTTTCAAAAAGCTTCTTCAAATCATAAAATGGCTGAAAAACTGATGGACCTCTTCTGCCCTGCATTCTTGCAGAGATTTTTCTATCAAAACCATCCAATAATCCGATAACAAATGGTGCAACCACTACGTAGAGGATTGCCAAAAGAATTCTAGTCTGAACCATCATTGTAAAGCACCTCCCACTACGATAATCAGGTAAACAATCAAAATGAATGAAGAAATCATAATCGCTGGTGTAAACAGCTTCTTCTCACCAAATGCTTCTTCCATATAGAAGTTTGAGATTTCCATTTCCTTAGGATCACCTGTTGATGAAACAAAATTAAAATTATCTCCAGCGTTTGCTCCACCCATGTATGTAATGACCTGCTTGCCCTTCTGTCCTTTAGTCATGAGATAGTTGACAAAAGGAATAACAAATACGCCGCAAAGAAGCACAATCATGATTACCATGTTCTCGTAAGAGATTACCTGCTTTACGGTGCCAAACATATCATTAGAAAGTGGCTTGAGCACATGCTCTGATAGCCATGGGAATCCAAGTATGAGAGCAATCATCATAAAGGCATGGAAGAACATTGAGATGTACTCATTCTTCTTTGTTAAATCTCTTGATTTCTCACGCTTTGCTGCGCCAAGAATCTTTGACATCCACTTTGTCCAATAGAACATTGTTGTAGCTGAACCGAAGCAGATGAAAAGTACCATAAGTGTTGATACATATACTGAGCTTGTATCAATGAAAGCCTTAAGCGCTGCCCACTTTGAAATAAGCATTCCAAATGGTGCAAGGAACATTCCTGCAATACCTACCATAAGGATGAAAGCCAGCTTAGGGAAGATACTCATCAAGCCCTGCATCTGCTCAACATCACGGCTTCCAATTGTAGTTTCAATTGCACCTACGCACTGGAAAAGCATAGATTTTGAAACAGCATGGAAGATTACAAGGAATACTGCTGCCCAAATTGTTTCCTCGTAGCCACAACCTGTACATGCAACGATAAGTCCAAGGTTTGAAATAGTAGAATATGCCAAAACCTTTTTGCCATCTGATACCGTAATTGCGAAGCATGATGCAGCAACAAAAGTGAAGCCACCAATAAGGGCTACCATGTTACCAACATAATTATCTGCCATTGCTGGTGAAAGTCTGATAAGCATGTACACACCAGCCTTAACCATTGTCGCACTATGAAGAAGTGCTGATGAAGGTGTTGGTGCTACCATGGCTCCAAGTAACCATCCTGAAAATGGGAACTGAGCTGACTTTGTAAGCGCTGCAAAAGCAAGCATTGCTATTGGAAGCAGACAAATAATATCTGATGCTCCGCTCTTCTCTGCGGCAGCAATCAAATCATATAGATTTGCTGTGTGGAAATATACAATTCCTACAGAAATAGCCACTGCAAGGCCGCAGCCACCAAGTAAGTTCATCCATAAAGCCTTGAAAGAATTATTAATTGCTTCATCTGTGCGGGTATATCCTATTAAAAGGAAAGATGTAACAGATGTAATTTCCCAGAAGAAATATAATCCTAGAAGATTTGCAGATGTAACCAGACCAAACATTGCTCCAAAGAATACAAAAATCATTGAAAGAAAGAAGCTTCTTCTATCCTGCACTTCCTTGTGATGATGAATGTGAAAGCCATGCATGTAACCAACTGCATATATTCCAATGAGTGAACCTACAACACCAATGATTAAAACCATAATGAAGGTAAGCCAGTCAAATCGCATTGTGGATGTGTAACCCAGCTTAGGTCCAAACTTTTCTAAAACAGTTGGTACCACAGTAGATATAATCGTTAGAATTGCGATTATTAATCTATTATGTTTGTAAGAAAGATATGTGATAAAACACATTAAGAAAATATCGCCCCACATGAAGACTTCACCAAAAATCCTCTGAAATGGAAGACGAAAATCCAGTGTTTGGCCTCCTGCCAAAAACCACTGAACCGCAGTGAAGACTGATAACACCATTACGATGGCACAGCCTAGATAGACGGTAAATGCTCTGCGTTTTGAATTGTGAATCACCGCAGGCAAAATCGCCCAGAGAAATGGAAAGCAAATCAATGCTGTCACTAATGTTTCCATTATTTCCCCCTCCTTATTAAATTACATTATATATGCTGAATCTATTCCCCAATTGCATTCAGCTATTCTAGTATAGCATATATTCCACAAAATGTTTGCTAATTATTGCTGTTTTTTCGTCATATGGAATAAAAATTGGCAAAAAAAATCAGGTGCTTTCGCACCCGATTTTTATCAATTTTTATTCCATATGACCATCACGGTACATACTAAACTTATCCATTGGGTAATTCTCAAGGTTTGCAAGAATCTTACGTCCATCAGCCTTTCCGATAAGAGTTGTTCTTGCCTTAACGATTTCTCTCTCAGCTCTGTGCTTAGATGGGCCACCAACGCAACCACCTTCACAAATCATACCCTCGATGAAATCAACATCAAGCTTACCGCTCTTGAGAAGCATAAGTGCCTTCTTACACTCAGCACCACCTGCACACTGCATAAGCTTAATATCATCTGTATTCTGTCCACGCTCCTGCATGCACTCGATAACAGCCTTAGCAACACCGCCTGAAGAAGCGAAGTGCTTACCAAATGTAGATGACTCCTGGTAATCTTCCTCTACTGGCTCGAACTCAACGCCCTTAGAACGCATTAACGCACGAAGCTCACCAAATGTGATAACGTAATCTGCATTTCCTGGTACTGTCTCATCCTGTGCCTCAGACTTCTTAGCGATACATGGTCCAACGAATACTGTAACAGTATCCTCACCCATTGTAGCCTTAACGAAACGTGAGATAGCGCACATTGGAGATACTGTAGAAGACATGTTATCTCTAAACTGATCTGGGAAGTGCTTTCTGAGCATGTTGATGAAAGCTGGACAGCAAGATGTTGTCATCTTACGGCCTTCTTCCTTAGCCTCATACCACTCAGCTGACTCGTAAGCAGCTGTCATATCTCCACCGAGACCTACCTCGATCATGTCTGTGAAACCAACCTTCTTGCAAGCAGCTTTAACTGCAGCCATAGAGATATCCTCACCGAACTGTCCCTCTGTAGCAGGTGCGCACATAGCGATAACCTTCTTGCCCTCAAGGATAGCCTTGATGATATGTACAAGATATGTCTTAGAACCGATAGCACCGAATGGGCAGCTGTGGATACAGTGACCACATGAGATACACTTCTCATCGTCGATTACGCAGTGACCATACTCGTCGTAAGAAATAGCACCAACTGGGCAAGCCTTCTTACATGGTCTCTCAAGGTGAACAATAGCCTGGTAAGGACACTCCTTAGCACACATACCGCACTCCTTACACTTTGTAGGATCGATGTGCATTCTTCTCTCACCTGGAGTGATAGCACCGAACTTACAAGAGTTAAGACATGCCTTTCCAAGACAGAAACGGCAGTTGTCTGTTACTGAATAAGAAGCGATTGAACAGTCATCACAAGCTGGCTGGATAACCTGAACAACGTTCTTTGAATCTGGATTAGTAGGAAGATTCTCTGCGCAAGAAAGAATAACTCTCTGTCTTACGATTTCTCTCTCCTTGTAAACACAACAACGATATGTTGGTCTTGGACCAGGGATGATTTCGTAGCAAACAGCCTCTTTGTGCTCTGCATCAAGCTCACCATTCCAAGCAAGCTTACAAACCTCTTCCATAATGTTGTGCTTCAAACGTACAATACTCTGATCTGAAGTTACCATATTTTTCTCCTTTTACCTTTTTATTTGCCAGTGAATTGTTAATTAATTACTCGTAGACTTCTGTCTAAAATACCATTGAACTCCGCTATGGCCATTCCGTAATTAACAACCGGAACCCCCTGGGATTTGCAATGTTTAACGCGATTCTGCATTTCAGCCCCATTTATCATGCAACCACCGCAATGAATCACTAATTTATATTTTGATAAATCCTCCGGAAAATCATTTCCAGAAGAAAATTCAAAATCAATTTCTTTGCCAGTGTATTTTCTAACCCATCCTGGCATCTTTACGGTGCCGATGTCGTTACACTGTCTGTGATGAGTGCAGGCCTCTGAAATGAGAACCTTGTCACCATCCACTAATTTCTTGAGAGCTGCTACACCCTCAAGCTGAGTATTCAGACTACCCTTGTAGCGAGCCATAAGAATACTAAATGAAGTAAGTGCCGTATCCTCAGGAACAATCTTTGAAACCTCTTCAAAGGCCTGAGAATCAGTAATTACTAGCGAAATATTTTTATCTTCTTCAAGTGCCTCGGCCAATTCCTCTGGCTGGCAGCAAAGAATCTTGCAATTGTTATCAAGAAGGTCTCTTAGAACCATCTGCTGTGGAAGAATGACTCTTCCTTTTGGTGCCGACTCATCAATTGGGATAACCAAAACAACAGTGCTTCTTGGCTCTACCAAATCGGCAACAAGTGCAGGCTCCTTTACATTAGGAAGAAGCTTTATGAGCGCTTCCTTAACCTGTGACATGTCATCTGATGTGGCATCCACAAAAATAAGGTTTTCTTCCTCCAAACCAGCGTAGCCATGAGCCTCAGCCTCGTCTGTGTGATTCTCTATAATTATGTAAGGAACATTTCGTTCCTTCACATTTTTAAGGAAATCTGCTTCCTCTTCTGAAAGCTCTTTTTCTCTGGCATCGAGCACCATAACCACAATATCAATCTCGTCTAAGATACGATATGTACGATGCTTTCTAAGCTCACCAAGCTCGCCTTCATCATCAAAACCTGCAGTATCGATAATAACCACTGGACCAATTGGAAGAATCTCCATGGCCTTTTTTACAGGATCAGTGGTGGTACCCTTGTGAGCAGAAACCAGCGAAATTTCCTGATTTGTAAGTTTATTTACAATACTGGATTTACCAGCATTTCTGATTCCAAAAAAACCAATGTGGACACGCTGCCCACTGGCTGTACTATTAAGGGACATACTCGCCTCCTATAAGAATACAATATAATTTTGTTTATTTTATTAAAAAACTAAGAACTAAAATCTGAAATCTCTACGATTAGAGTTCTTGATAGCCTCGATATTTTCCTCAGCTGTCTTTCTAACATTTTCCTTTGGAATCTTCTTAAGCTCTTCCTCAATCATCTTGTAGCCAACCTTCTTTGTCTCCTCAGAAGCGTAATCTACAAGGTATTCTGTAAGAGTCATGAGTGCGTTTGGATGACAGCAGTTAATAATCTGGCCTGTCTTACAAAGCGACATAAATCTGTCGCCTGTACGTCCTGCACGGTAGCAAGCTGTACAGAATGATGGGATGTGACCTGTCTCCATGAGCCACTTAACTACCTCATCGAGAGTACGCTGATCAGAAACATCAAACTGCTCTGTATCGTGTGGACGCTCTTTCTCTGTGTAACCACCTACTGATGTACGGCTGGCACCAGATACCTGTGAAATACCAACCTGAAGCATCTTACGTCTAACTTCCTCAGACTCACGAGTAGAAATAATCATACCTGTGTATGGGACTGCAATTCTGATGCAGGCTGCAATCTTTGTAAACATCTCATCTGGAATAGAGTTGTCAAATACATCTGGATCAATATCATCAGCATGCTTAACACGTGGAACTGAAATTGTGTGTGGACCAACGCCGTGAACTGCCTCAAGATGCTCAGCATGCATGAGGAGTCCAGTGAACTCGTACTTATAGCTCTCAAGTCCGAAGAGAACACCAAGTCCTACATCGTCGATTCCACCTTCCATAGCACGATCCATAGCCTCTGTATGGTAAGCATAATCATGCTTTGGACCTGTTGGATGAAGCTCCTCATAGCTCTTTTTGTTGTAGGTCTCCTGGAAGAGGATGTATGTACCGATTCCTGCTTCCTTGAGCTTGCGATAATTCTCAACTGTTGTAGCAGCGATATTAACATTTACACGTCTGATATCGCCATTCTTGTGGTGAATGCTGTAAATTGTATCGATACACTCTAAGATGTACTCGATTGGATTGTTAACTGGATCCTCACCAGCTTCGATGGCAAGTCTCTTGTGACCCATATCCTGAAGTGCGATAACCTCAGCCTTTACTTCTTCCTGTGTAAGCTTTTTACGAGCAATGTGCTTATTCTTAAGATGATATGGACAGTAAACACATCCATTTACACAATAATTTGAAAGATAAAGTGGAGCAAAAAGAACGATACGGTTGCCATAGAAAGCATCCTTAATCTCCTGTGCTACCTTATACATTTTCTCAATATATGTTGGATCATCGCAGGCAAGAAGAACTGCTGCCTCACGATGTGAAAGACCTGAGCATACACAGCCTTCTGCTGTCTTTACTGGTCTTGCTTTCTCAAGGAGCTGATCAATCAACTCATAATTATTTTTGTTTGCTTCGGCATATTCTATTGTGTCGAGGATTTCCTGATGGTCGATAAACTCATCAGCTTTCATTGATTTTACATTGTACATTTCTTTACCTCTTTTCTATAAAACCCGCCCTGTTACCAGCGTCTGTAACGACCTCGTAACCAACGGACGAGACACGCCCCTTAAGGCATGCGATGCACTCAGCGGCTTCTTCGCCAGTGCAGATTTTGTTGTCATATAAAGTGTACATCTTTCGTACATATGTAGGCGAAAGATTCGGCATAAGTACGTTGGCACCAGCCTGAATACCCTTTTCTCTTCCCTTTGGATCAATTGTTCCAAGGGCTGTGGTAGCTGGCAGCAACATCTGTGGATAGATGATTCTAAGTAAAGATAATAAGAATAGAGTCATCTCCAAGGTGCCACTATCTTCCTTTGCAAATGGTGTATCCTTATGACTAATGTATGGACCAATGCCACACATATCTGGCTTAAACTCTTCGATAAATTTCAAATCCTTTGCCAAATCACTGGCAGTCTGACCTGGTGACTGAACCATAAATCCAGCCCCCACCTGATATCCAATATCCTTCAAATCACGAAGACAGTTCATCCTGTGTTCCCAGCTCATCTCCTCTGGATGAAGCTTAGCGTACAACTCTGGACTAGCTGTTTCATGTCTAAGCAAGTAACGTCCTGCACCTGCCTCAAAGTAGGCCTCATAGCTTGAGCGTTCTCTTTCACCAATTGAAAGAGTGATTACCATATCAGGATGAGCCTGCTTGATGCCTTTAATAATCTCGCATATATCTTCATCGCTGTAGGTATAATCCTCTCCGCCCTGAAGAACCACTGTCCTGAAGCCAAGCTTGTAGCCTTCATCAGCGCAGGCAATAATATCGTCTTTTCTAAGGCGATATCTCTCGCATTCCCTATTGCCTCTGCGAATACCACAATAATAGCAATCATTCTTGCAATAATTTGTAAATTCCACAAGACCTCTTACGAATATCTTTTTTCCATAAAACTGCTCCTGATATTTAAGAGCATACTCTGCTGCACGCTTCATTAAATCAGGATTAATATTTTCTATGAGAAGCTGATATTCCTCCAGCTCAAGGGAATGATTTCTATTAAGTTTGTCTAACGTATCTATTAACTTTGAATCCATATCTTATTGATAAAAATTTATCGTTTATTTTTTCACAAAGTATACTATATCACAATTATTTGGTGGAATCTGTTTTCTTTTAGGAACAATGTTGATGATTTATGTATGTTTTTTCGCACAAAAAAAGGAACCCTCACGGATTCCCTCTTTCTCGTGTCGTCGTGGATGAATTAGCTCTTCTTTGTTTCCAGCCTTTTGAGCATTCGTCTAGTCCTGTGATTCTCAACCATAGTCCTAAACATTTTCATCTTAAGGATAAACACCTTCATACATCAATACCTCACACCTAACTTTTCATTCTCAGCGACCATTTAATCGATTTGAGTAGCTACGACCTCCCTACCGCGCACCACTCTGGCTGTGAATTCTGTTCAATACCTCGACACCACTATTTCCCTATACCTGCGTTCCCAAATAATAGTCACCACTAAAAACGCGTCTATTCTGTGTCATAAATGTGATATTTATGTGAACGTCATCTAACACTATGTACTTTACCATTCTAAAGGACTTTGAACAATAGATTGGCAAAATCGTCAATTTTTTGGCAACAACACTACTGATTTAGCTTATCAATAATCTTTGCTGCTGCTCTTCTCTTAACTTCAACTATACTTACAACTGCTCCTGCAAGGGTAACTATTGCAAGTCCTGCAAACCATTTACCATGCTGCAATATACCAGCCAGTGTAATAGCAAGAGGAGTGTCCTCCTCACCAATAGTAACAATCTCTCCTGGTACAACAGGAACATCCTTTGGATGAAAAATCTTTGATTTTGAATTGGTCTTGGCTGATTCAGAGCTTTCTTCCTTGCCATTATCAGTAGACTTTGAAAAAGCAATATCAGATTCTTTATTGCCTACTTCTGCCAGGTTCTCACCACCTGGTAGTGCTTCAAGCTCTTCTATCTGTTTATCAACCTTTTCTTCCAGACTCTCTGCTTTTTTTGTTATTCCGCCATATGTGGAATAGCTCTCCGCAGCTGAGCATTGATTATCCCTATTATTCTCAGTGCCAGAAGCTGACTTCTGAACAGGTACTGGAGTTTCTATCTTTGAAAATCTTTCATTAAATAAAGATTTTGCATCTAAAAGCGAATCCTTTGCACTCTGAAGATTATCCTTTGCTTCTGCATATTCAAGCTGCGCACTTTCTAGCTGAGCCTCAAGCTTTGCCATCTCTGCCAACGAACCTATATCTGTGGCTCCCTTAAGCTCATCCATCTGCTGTTTAATGGATATCACTTTATCCTGTGCTGCCTTAAAATCTGTTTTGGCAGTTTCAACTGATGTTAAAAGATTATTGTAGGCTGTAACCTTTGCTCTAACCCATGAAATATAAGAAACATAATCTGTAACCAGCTCAGTCCATTCCTGACTTCCTACTTTTATGGTGTTTGTGCCTATTTCTCCTCTGGTTTCGGTTGTCCCTCTAACAGAGTTGGCAGATTTACTAACTGATTTAACACTGTTTGATTTTTTCAAACCATCTTTTGCATTGGTCTGGAACTGAGATTTTGCATATACAGGTGCTTCATAAAGAACAAGACGACCATCAGTCCCAATGAAGTATCCGTATGATGAACTTCTTACACCAGTAACAGCATTGCCATCCTTATCAACAATTATGTATTCCACATCAAAATTGCCATAGCTAACGGTTACCTGGAAGTTCTCTATTCTTTCACCATCCATAAGATTCTCAGCCTTAGGCAAATAATAATACTGTAAAATTGCCTGTGCATAGGAATCCATATATCCGCCGCGTTCTTCATCTGAGGCAGCGGCAACATCTGCTTCTGCAGCTACAAGAGCATCTGCTCCGGCTGCTGCAAGCTCATCCTGTGCAGCTTTAAGCTGTTCCTGAATCTCCTCCAAATGCTCCTGGGCACAAACCAAAGCCTGATCTGCAGCATCAAGTCTTTCTGTTGCATCAGCCTTATTTGTATTATATGCCTCTAAAGCTGTATCAAAGTCACTCTTGGCCAAGTTATAAGCGTCAAGAGCTTCCTTATATTTGTTCTCAGCATCATCAAAAGCTGTCTGTGCTTCTTCCACAGATTTGTCCGTATCTGCAATGATTATGGCAGCAGCCTTCTCGCTGGTATTCTCATCTTTAACTGCACTAACCGCTGTCTCAGCCTGAGAGCTGGCAGCTGCTGTTGTTTCTCCAACAGACTTTATAACTTCATCTACCTGTGAAACAGCTGATTCAGCCTGAGTATGAGCCTCGCCAATGGCCTCACCAGCCTTAACTATATTATCAACAGACGCACCAACAGAACCTACTGCTTCCTTTGCAGTAGCTTCATCAATTAACACACCTGAAACCTGTTCGTCGAACTTGCCCTCTGCTTCAGGCGCAGAGGCTGCCTCGCTAAGCTGGCTTGTAGTGTCTGTATTTAATTGTTCAGATAAGTTTGAAACCTCTTCAGCTATAGCCTTCTCTTCAGAATCACTAATAACCTGTTGTTCTGTAGTGGTCTCTGCATCGTTTACTGACTCTGCTTCCTGCGCAAATGCAACCATACTGGCAGGACTGGCTAGAGAAATTGCAGACAAGCCTATGGATATAGCTTGAACTGAACGATTTTTCATAAACAATCAAGTCCTTCTTCTAATTTTTATACTCTCCCACGAAAAACGTTATAAAATATAATATTTCTCATTTACACCTTATCTAAATATAAAATGAGACGCAAGTCCTTTGGCAAAATCGCACCGATTTTGGCAAAAACCTTACGTCCCATATTTTCAACATCTTAATCGTTTACTAGATTGTTTAGTTATTACTAAATTGATAATCTCTAATCTGCTGAGTGATATCAGCTATTTTCTTAGCAGACATAGGGAAAATAGTCCTGTCATCCAGATAAACATCCCCACCATCAATCCTATCTATGAAATCCATGTTGATGATGATTCCTCGATTAATCATAATAAAGCGCTTATCTGCACCTGTCATGGCAAGGAACTCGCCCGACGTCAGTCGCACTCTTGAGGACTCTCCATCATCCTTGTGAATCTCTAAATAATGACCGTCTGTTGTAACTGAAACAATATTCTTTAGATAGATTCTCTCATCAACTGAACCCACTGTTATTTTGATGAAGATGGCATCAATTGGTGTATGGTCAACAATCTCAGAAATAAGATTGTCAATTCGCTCCAGGGTAAATGGCTTTGTCACATAATCAAATGCATGAAGTGAAAATGCATCCGGATAGTGTCCTTCCGAAGCCGTCATAAAGATAAGGAAGGTTTTCTCAGTAAGCTCACGAAGCTTTTTGGCTGTTTCAATACCATCCATATCTGGCATATAAATATCCATAAAAACGATATCAAATCGTCGTTCGGTCAATGCATCTACAAAGGACTGACCCGTTTCAAACTCCTCTACCTCAAGTGTAAGAGCTCTTTTTGCAGCCACCTTTTCTACCATCATTTTAAGCTGCATTCTGAAAATGCTTTCATCATCAATAACTGCTACTCTCATTTGGCCTCCCCATGTTACTGCGATTTTGAACATTTAACACACACTACTTTGAGCTTATAATACCATATATTTGTGCACTTGATAATGAAAATTGTTTGTATTTTATATATAATGAAGTTAAATATTCGAAATATAATTTTCTACACATATTTTTAAAAAGGTAAACGCCATGTCATTTATTCAAGAAAATATGCTTTATGTTAATATTCTTATTCTGATAGTGGGTACCACCTCTGTGCATCTTGGTGTCAGCTTTCTTAGAAGAGAACGTAACACAAAAGGCTTCTTCAAATACTCCGTTTTCCTGCTTGCCTTAGGTAGTGGTCTGTGTTCTATTGGTTATTCCCTTATGTCTTTGAGTCCAAACCTGACTGCTGCATATGTTTTTAGAGTTATAGGCTTGTTGGGAATTGACATCTACATCATCGCAGAAATCATCCTTATTACCAGTTGCCTGAATATAAGCAGGACTGCCGAAATTTTTATCATTTGGGTAACCTCACTGGCAGCACTTTTGGATTTGGTTATATATGGAAATCCTGGCTCTAACAAATTTTACAGATTGGACAACTATACCATTTACGTAAGAGATGATCCCTATCGACATCTCTTTCATTACTCATATCAGCTGCTAATAGCCATCTGTCTTTTAACCGTAGGCTTAGTTTGGGCCTTCAACGTTAAGTATAAGAGAGATAAACAGCTGGTATTATTTGCCTTCCTTTCGAATTTTATTTTTGCAGCATCCTCTATACCAGATTTGTTTTTGACCATGCACGAGGTACCTTTCCTTCACGCTTCCTATTGTATGGGTGTTTCAATAGCCTTTGCGGTTTTCTTTACCTCCGCCAACGACTATATGGTTTTCTACATCACTATCAATAGTATCAGTAAAGATATTTTTTCAACCCTCGGTACTGGTCTGCTGGTTTTTGACACCAATTATCATCTTAATCTATCAAATGATTATGCAAATAAACTGCTGGGACTGGATAAGGAACCACAGAGAATACGTCTTCGAGAAATTTTTGATTTGCGAAGTGGTGAGCCGATGAGGATGTTTGATAAATCTCAAGAAGGAATCGCCATCGACTATCGACTGACAGCCAATGTAACGGGCAAGGTTACCCTTGTAAATTTCTCCTGCAAAATGGATAGAAACAATCAGCCTATGTGTTACATTTTGGTTGCCACTGATCTTACTGAAGAAAACAGACTTATTGAAGAGGCTCAGTCAGCCAACGAAGCAAAGAGTACCTTCCTTAGTAATATTTCCCACGAAATCCGTACACCTATCAACGTTATTTCAGGTATGGATGAACTGATATTAAGGGAGTGTAACGATGATACTATTTTAAAGTATGCTGAAAACATAAATGTTGCTTCTCGAAATCTTACATCGCTAATAAATGATGTGTTGGATTTCTCAAAAATCGAGTCAGGAAAAATCGAGATTGTTTCAACTGATTTTGATATCGGTATGGTATTGAATGATTCCTACAATCTTTTCCTTAGTCTTGCACAGCAGAAGAAGCAGATTTTTACTCTGGAGTGTGACCCTTCTACTCCAACAATTTTGTATGGTGATGAAATCAGATTAAAACAGATTCTGTCTAACCTTATTTCAAATGCTGTTAAGTACACTCCTGATGGAGGAACAATCAATGTTTATGTTAACTCTGAGGAAATAGATGAGCAGAGTACACTTCTTTCTATAAAAGTTAAAGATAATGGTATCGGAATTAAATCAGAGGATCTTCCTAATTTATTTGAGAACTTCCAACGCTTCGAATTAAGCAGGAATCGTTCTGTCCAGGGTACCGGACTTGGCCTATCAATTACTAAGAGTCTTGTGACACTTTTACATGGTACTATCAACGTAGAAAGTGTCTACGGCAGAGGTTCAACCTTCACTGTAAAAATACCATTTACCGTATCTGACCATGCGCCTCTTGGCAAAACCAGAGAACATTTCCTTGCTGGTTCAAGTACAAAACATAAAGTTAGCTTCACCGCAAAAGATGCCTCCATTTTAGCAGTTGATGATGTTCAGATGAACCTGGATGTTTTCTTGGGTCTTCTTAAAGAAACTGGCATACAGATTGACTGCGCAGTAAATGGTTTTATTGCCTTGGAAAAGTTACATAGAAAACGCTATGATATCATTTTCCTTGATCATATGATGCCAGAGATGGATGGTATCCAGGTGCTGAAACTGTTGCGTGCAGACAGAGATTGCCTTAATCAGGCCACACCTGTAATTATGCTCACAGCCAATGCGATGATGGGCGCTGACAGAAAATATTTAGAAGATGGCTTTGATGATTATCTTTCAAAGCCAATCAATCCTTCTGCGTTGGAGAAAATGGTACTTAAACATCTTCCAGACAGCCTGATAGTCGAAAGAACGGAAACTGACTTTGGTGACGACAATGAAGCTACATCCGATTTCACTTCATCTCTTGATTTCCTCGATACAGAATCAGGACTTCAATTTGCTGCAGGTGATTTAGATTTCTATCATCAGATTCTTACAACCTATATGAATGATGATAAACGTGAGCAGCTTAACAAACTATATCAGGAAAAGGATTGGGTAAATTATCGAATCGTGGCTCACTCTATCAAGGGTACCTCCTTGACCATTGGTGCCCCTGAAGTTTCTGAGGCTGCAAAGGGATTGGAATTTGCCGTCAAAGAGCAGCGCTACGAGTATATCGACGAGCACCATGATGAGGTGATGAAGATGTATGGGGAATTGCTGGAAAAACTGAAAAAAGCGTTGCATTAGTATTTCTAATTTAGTATACTAGTCTGCGGACGCCGGCATGTCGGAATTGGCAGACGAGGCAGACTCAAAATCTGTTGATGGCAACATCGTGTGGGTTCAAGTCCCACTGCCGGCATATGCAATATAAAAAAAAGACTTAGCAAATTTGCTAAGTCTCAGAGTGTAGACAAAGTGTCGCGGCTTCCGCCGCGACATTTTCTTTTTAATAAGGAGGAACTGGAGTCTGCGGACTCCAGTTCTTTCATTTTTAGATTATCCAAATCCTTAGAAAGCCTTGATTTTACAAGCGTTCTAGTTACTTTTTTGGTATAATAATACTATCAAAACAAGGGGTTAGAATAATGATTACAGAACAGAATGAGAAGGC